>JAHEJN010000133.1 GCA_024638845.1 Acidimicrobiales bacterium
GCGATCGCCAGGACCTTCGCCGGAGCGGGCTGGCAGTGCTGCAAGGTTCACCTGATGCGCAACCTGTTGGGCGCCGTGCCCTCGGCATCGAAGGAGATGGTCGCCGCGACCGTGCGCACGATCTTCGCTCAACCCGACACCACAGCCACCCACACCCAACTGGCCGACGTCGTCACTATCCTCGAACCCAAGTTCGCGAAAGCCGCCGGGCTACTTGCTGACGCTGAAGCCGACGTCTGCGCCTACGCCGCGTTCCCCAGAGCGCACTGGCCCAAGATCGCATCCACGAACCCGATCGAGCTCATCAGCAAAGAGATCAAACGCCGCTCCAACGTCGTCGGAATCTTTCTCGACGACGCCTCGATCCTCCGCCTCGTCGGCGCCGTCCTGATCGAACAACACGAAGACTGGGCCGTCACCGACCGCCGCTACCTCTCCGAGGAATCCATGAATCTCATCGACCAATCCAACCCCGAGATCACCACCTCCGAGACCGGCGAACTCGACGCCGCCCCGCTGCTGCGGTCCTTCCCCGCTCTCCGCGGTCGATCGAGATCGATGTCGGCTGGGAATGACGATGCGCTGCGCGAGCGATACGAATCGGTAGGTCAACGCCCGAGCGTGGCAGTTGCTCTAGACAGTGTTCTAGGGATCAGCTGGGCGGATTCACCGCAGACCATCGCGTCGGACACAGCGCATCCTTGTCGTGTTGCCTTTACGTGCGACCGCACGAGGAGGGTGTAACGATCTCGGTTTCAGCCTTCGTCGAGATCGAGCGAGAGAACCTCGACCGTGTCGTCCGCGCGAAGTCGGACGTAGATAGCGACGTAGCTGACCGTCATCCCGCTATTGATCAAGACGCGTATGTCGGTGCATGGGACAGGCAGTGTGGATCCCTCGTAGTCGTCAGCCAACGTGTCGATGATGGCCGTCAGATCGTGGAGTGCGAAGTCTGCGGTCGATGGACGTCCTGTTGCGCTCCGCTGGAAGGAGCTCGTCGAGCCGGTCGAAGAACTCGGGGAGAACGACGACGCGCCGGCGCGACGTCACGAACGATCTGCGTGCTCGGCACCGAGTTGTTGGGCTCGGTCGTAGATCTTTTCCCGGAAGTCTTCTGGGAGCTCGTCGGGGCGGGTGATGATCCGGTCCCGAAAGGCCTGCGCGCGTTCGTCGGGCGTCATGGCGTCGAGCTGTTCGGCGGTCAGGATCTCACGCTTGTCGGCCATGTCATGACTCTACATGGGGTGGAGGACGCCCATCGGCTTGTTTCTCATGCGGACGGAGCGTGGTGCTCGACGACATCGGCACGTCGGCGTGTCGCTTCCGGACGTCGAGGCCCCTGCCGATACTGCTCACTGCGCCGCTCCGGCACCCGCCAGCTCGTGCGCGACTACGAGGCGGCGGGCACGACCTGGCTCCAGGTCGGCGCCTGGAGCGTCGATGACCTGCGCGTACAGATCGCTGCCGCGCCGTCAATCGACTGGGAGGGCTCACGATCGGCGCACTCAGGTGGCCGAGTCGAGCTTGTCCCGCCGACCGAGCACCTGGATCACCTCGGCGCCGAACAGTAGGACCTGGGCGGTGTAATACACGACCAACAACCCGAGCAGAGCGCTGCTGGCGGCGCCGGTGACGCTGCTGCTCCCGACGAACCTCAGGTACAGCCCGTACCCCCAGAATCCCACATCGAGGACGAGAACCACCATGACGGCGGCGGGCCAGATGTCTCGCCAAGCTGGACGGGTGCCTCTGGCCGATCGCCGGTACAGGACCGTGAGCGCCAAGACGCCCACCACGGTCTGAAGGATCGCGCTCGCGGAGCGCAGCGTGACATCGAGCAACCCCGACTCGACGAGCTCCTCGGCGAACGTCAACAGCCCCTGCAACAGCATCGTTGCCGCCAACAACAGGCCCACTCCGATCGGAACCAGCACCGCGAATGCCCGAGCCAGCAACGTGCTCTTGAGGCTCGGGCGGTACGGAACGCCCCAGATGAACTCGATGGTGTCGCGCCATGCGGTGAACAACACCGACGCCGAGAACACGACGGCACCGATGCTGAACAGAGCGAAGCTCGACCGATTCGTCGACGTCCACAGCTTCGCGATCGCGGACTCGAGCTGCTCTGAGGCCTCGGCGCCGAGGACACCCGACATCTGCTCGGCCAGCTCACCGGCCGCAGCATCTCTTCCCACGAAGGCAGCGGCGACCGCCACGGACAGCAACAGCGATGGGACCAACGCGAACAAGGCGTAGTACGCCAATCCGGCACTCAGTCGCTTTGCCCGATCTTCGAAGACGAGCGTCGCCGCCTCCCGCACGACGGCGAAAGCAAAGGTGGCGCGTTCTCGCACCTTCCAGGCTCGCGTCGACCCGGCCGATCAGTGTGGCCGTCGTCGGGAGAGCACGATCAGCACGATCGAGAGCCCGATCAGTCCGAGCGTGGCCTTGAGTACTCGGTCGGCCCGCTCTTTGGTCTGCTCGGCGGCGGCTGCGATGTGCTCGGACTTCTGGAGTCCGGATTGCACCGCGGCCAGCGCGTCCTGCATCTCGGCAACCTTGGCTTCAGCGTCCTGTATCTTCTCGACGTCGGCCATCAGTGTGTGCCTTTCCTCGGTGTCATGATCATTGCTCAGGAGTCTGCTTCATCGAGGGTCGACCATGCACTGTCGATGCCGGTCCGCATCGTCTCGAGTGCCTCGTCGCTGCTGCCCTGCAACGTGACCCAGGCGTCGTCGGCGGCGGCCTTGGAGGCTTTCAGCTGCGCCCGCGCCTTCACCAGCGACTCGTTCAGTTGACCGAACATCGGGTCGACCTCGCCCGCCTTCACGGCGTCGTCGACGGCGACGCGCGCCTTCAGGAGCTCCATGCGGGTGACGCCCAGGTCTACCGATAGCTGCCCGATCTGCTCGGTCATCCGCCGCATCTGGCGCTCGATCGCGTCGAGCCGATCGTCTTGTTCGCCGTCATGTCCGAAGAGGCCCATGCCGTCTCCTTGTAGTCATGTTGTTGGACGGGATGATTCGACATCGGATTCGACTTCGTCGTCGCCGAAGAAGCCGGAGGCTTTCAGCTCACCGAAGAGGTTGATCCCGATCGAGGTGAGGGGGGCGGCGAGGATCAGCCCGACCATGCCGGCGACGACGCCGCCGGCAACCGTCGACAGGAGTACCACGACGGGGTTGAGGTTCAGTGACGCCCCGAGGAACCTCGGTTCGAGCACGTTCTCGAGCACGAGATTGGTGAACAGGACGACCGCGAGGGCTCCGAGCGCGAGGCCGATGCCTCCCTCGGAGATCGCCATCAGCACGGCGAAGGCGCCACCGATGAACGCCCCGAGGAACGGGATGTAGGCACCGATGAAGTTGACGACGCCGACCGAGCCGGAAAGCGGGACGCCCATGATCGCGAGCGCGATCCAGATGAAGATGCCTTGGGCGAGCGCCAAAACTGTCTTGCCGCGGAAGTAGCCGCGGATGCTCGACGCGGCCTGGGCGAAGATCCGTTGGATCTGCTCGCGGTCGGCGGGACGGCGGCTGGCGATATAGGAGCGGGCCATTCCCGCCCCGTCCTTCAACAGGTAGTAGAGGAGCACGACGCCCAGCACGAGCCCCGATGCGAAGCCGGCGGCCGAGCCGAGCAGCGTTCCGATTTCGGTGCCGACGCCGTCACGGGCGGTCGGTCCGGCCTCGTCGACGCTGTCTCGGATGCTGTCGACGTATTCGCCGACGTCGGACTGATCGATGTAGTCCTTCACCTCGGCCTGGGCCTCGGTGAGTCGGTCAGAGATCTCGTCGGTCTGGTCGACGACACCGAGCACCACAATCGCTGCGGCCGCCGAGACCACCGCACCGACCACCACGATCATCATCGCCGAGCCGACCCCGCGCGGCACCCGCCGCTCGGCCAGCCAACCGACCGCGGGCTCGAGGACGACCGCCAGGAACGCGGCGAGCACCAGCGGGATCACCAGCTCGCGGAGCACGCCCAACGCGAAGCCCGTGACCGCAATTGCGGCCGCGATTCCAACGAAGCCCCAGCTGTAACGGGAGGTCCGCACGAACCACGGTGGAAGCTGCCGACGATCGATGTCATTGGGTGTTTCCAAGGCGGTTCCCTCTCGTGGCCTCGACGCCGAGGATACGAGGCGCCGAGTGCTGGAGAAGTCCGAACGGGACAATCACCCCAGGTGAACCTGCCGAGGACCAGCATGTCGTATCGACTCCAGCGGGCGATGGAGGCATTGGAGGCCGATACGGAGTAAGAACACCGACATGTCCGAAGAGGAAACCGCTGACGCGCCGCAGTACGACGAGGGCGATCTGTCCGACGGAGTGTGGGACGTGTACAGCACGCGGATCATCACGTTCATGATCGTTGCGGTGATCGCAGGCGGAACGATCGTGTACCACGCGCTCGAGGACTGGAGCTGGGTGGACTCGCTCTACTTCAGTGTCATCACCCTGACCACGGTCGGCTACGGCGATCTGGCACCCTCGTCGTCAGGTTCGAAGCTGTTCACCGTCTTCTACATCGTCACGGGTATCTCGCTCCTCGGGGCGGCACTGAACGAGGTGTTCAAGCGACGCGGCCGGCGGCTCGCAGCCAGGAGAGCCAAACGGCATCGTGGTCGTTGACGAGGCCATGGCATCGGGTCGATTGGAATTGTCGAGCGTTGCCGACACTACGATCGCCAGGTGGGTCCCGTTGTCGAAATTCCCGTGAGTGCGGCTGTCACACGGTTGACCCCGCCACGCGCGCACGCGGCGGTCATCGTTCGACAGCGGCTGGTCGATCGAATCCTTGCGTCGCATGTTGCGCTGGTCATCGTGTCGGCTCCGGCGGGGTCGGGGAAGTCGATGGCGCTGGCCCAGGCGCATGCCCTTGTACCGACCGGAGTGTGGGTTTCGGCGAGCTCTCGCGATGTCGACGCCGCGGTGTTCTGGTCGGCCGTGATCGAGTCGACCGCGCTGATCCTGCCCGGGTTCGGTGACAGCTACCGTAGGGTGCTCGATGTCGTCGGAGCAGACGCAGTGGCCGATGTCGTTCCGCTCGTCGTGAACGAACTGGCGGGCGCCGACCGACCGATCACGGTCTTCCTCGACGACGTTCACCTGCTCACGGGCGACCACACCAGGCGGTCGCTGGCCCAGTTCCTCGCGCTCCTCCCGGCGAACGTCCGAGTCGTCATGGCCGGGCGCGGCGCCGTACCGGTCCCCATCGGGCGACTTCGCCTCGAGGGTGGCCTGCTCGAGATCGATCAGGGCGAGCTGGCGATGGACGACGACGAAGCACGGGCCATGCTCGAAGTGAAGGGCGTGAATCTCGAGCCGGCCCAGCTTCGAGCGCTCCTCGACCAGACCGAGGGCTGGGCCGCCGGACTCGCGTGGTCTGCGACCGCGCTGAATCGCCGAGGCCGCACCGACGACTTCGTCGATGCGCTCGTGACCGCCGAGGGTGAGATCGCCACCTACCTCATCGAGGAGGTCGTCGACCAGCGTTCGGCGGAGGAGCGACAGTTCATGCTCGAGACGTCGATCCTTGCGAGCTTCTGCGCCGAGCTCGGCGACGCGGTTCGCGCTCGGAGCGACAGCGGGCGGCTGATCAAGGCACTCGACGACTCGGACTCCTTCCTGATCGGCCTCGATCCTGGTGGACGATGGCACCGGTATCACCACCTGGTGCACGACGTTCTCGTGGCCGAACTCGAGGTCGAGCAGCCGAGCAAGGTCGCGGCCCTGCACCGTCGGGCGTCGGCGTGGCATCGTGATCACGGTGACATCGCCGAGGCGATCCGGCACGCGCTGCTGGTCGGCGAGCAGGTCGAGGCCGCTGACATCTTGTGCGCCAACTGGTGGCAACTCTTCGAAGAGGGACGGAGCGAAACGGTTGAGGCGCTCTTCCGGTCGTTCGATGCCCAGGTGGTCCGTTCGTACCAGCCGCTGGCGATCGCCGCGGCGGACTTCTACAGCCTGACCGGGAACCGTTCGCTCGCGCGACACTTCTCGGCCGCGGCCGAGAAGGGAGCCTTCGATGGTCGCCCGCCAGACGGCACCGCCTGCATCGAGTCCGCCCTCGCGATCATGCGGGCGATGCTCGTCCTCGATGGCGTGGCGCAGTCGCTCGTCGATGGCGAAGCGGCGTATCACTTCGAGGGACCCACGAGCCCGTGGCGCCCGTTCGCCGCCGGCTTCGTCGCACTCGGTAGAACCTGGCAGGGAGAC
>JAHEJN010000008.1 GCA_024638845.1 Acidimicrobiales bacterium
CCCGGCGCCGCCGGTTACGACGATCTTCATGGCCGAGAGGGTATCGACGGCAGGGCCCGGGGCCAGGTACCCACCGGATCGATCGGACCAGCACCGAGTCGATCTTGCGGCTGAGGTATGAGCAGCACCGAGTCGATCTTGCGGCTGAGGTATGACCAGCACCGAGTCGATCTTGCGGCTGAGGTATGACAGCCTCGATGGGCGGGGACTGCGAAGCTGGGTGAGCCATGGGTGGTGAGTCGATGATCTACCTGTCGGCCCCCGACGTCGGGCCCGCCGAACGCGAGGCGCTGCTTGCCGCGTTCGACAGCGGCTGGGTTGCGCCCGCGGGCCCCGATCTCGACGCATTCGAGGCCGAAATGGTGGCCTTCATCGGAGGCGACCTCCACTCGGTCGCCCTCTCGAGCGGGACGGCCGCATTGCATCTCGCGCTGCTGTTGCACAACATCGGGCCGGGCGACGACGTACTCGTGCCCTCACTCACCTTCGCGGCCACCGCGTTCGCTGTCACCTACACGGGTGCTCGCCCGTGCTTTGTCGACTGCGACGTCGCCAGCTGGAACATCGACGTCGAGCTGATCGCGTCCGAGCTCGACCGGCGAAGCCGTGCGGGCAATCTGCCCGCAGCCGTCATGCCCGTCGACCTGTACGGACAGTGCGCGGACTACGTGGCGATCGACGCACTGTGCAAGCAGTACGACGTGCCGGTGCTCGTCGACGCGGCCGAGGCGCTGGGGGCGGCGCGAGGCGGCCACGAGGCGGGCAGTTTCGGTGCGTGCACCGCCCTGTCGTTCAACGGCAACAAGATCCTCACCACCAGCGGCGGAGGCATGTTGGTATCGGCCGACGGCGACCTGATCGACCGGGCCCGCTATCTCGCCACCCAGGCCCGCCAACCGGTGGTGCACTACGAGCACACCGACATCGGTTTCAACTACCGCATGTCGAATCTGCTGGCGGCCCTCGGACGAGCCCAGCTCGATCGATTGCCATCGATCATCGAGCGCCGCGCCGGGTTCAACCACCGCTATCGCGAAGCGCTGGCAGCCATCGACGGCGTCGGCTTCCAGCCGGTGCCGGCCGACAGTCGTCCCAACCACTGGCTCAGCGTCATCACCATCGATCCCGGTTCTCACGGCACGCCTCACGAGATCTGCGCAGCGCTGGCCGAGCAGTCGATCGAAGCTCGCCCCGCTTGGAAGCCGATGCACAGGCAGCCGCTGTTCGAAGGTCAGCCGATGCTGAGTGGCCGAGTGGCCGAACGCGTCTACGCAACCGGGGTGTGTCTGCCGTCGGGCTCCGGCATGTCCGATGCCGACCTCGAGCGGGTCGTCGACGCGGTCGTCAGTGTGCTGTCGTGAGCCGCAGCAAGGTCCTCTGGGTGATCAAGGGGCTCGGCCCCGGAGGCGCGGAGAAGCTCCTGGTCACCCACGCCCGCTTCGCCGACCACGAGAGGTTCCAGTACAGCGCGGCCTACTTCGTGCCGTGGAAGAACCAGACCGTTCCCGAGCTCGCTGAGTACGGCGTGGAATCGACGTGTCTCGGCACCGGCCGTGATTTCGACATTCGCTGGGTGTACCGGCTGTGGCGGTATCTGCGCAAGGGGCGGTTCGACGCCGTGCACGCCCACTCGCCCCAGCCCGCGGCCGCGGTTCGGGTGCTGGTGAAGCTGCTGCCGAAGAAGCGCCGGCCAGCGTTGGTGTACACCGAACACAACGAGTGGGGCAAACACCGCCGCTCGACCCGCTGGATGAACCAGCACACGATGCGCTGGGCGGGCAAAGCCTTTGCGGTGAGCAAGGGCGTCGCCTGGTCGATGAAGGGCGTCGAAGACGTCGAGGTGCTCTACCACGGGATCGACATCGAGGCGGTACGTGCGACGGCCGATCGGTCGGGCGTGCGTGAGGAGCTCGGCATTCCCGAGGACGCCTATGTGATCGGCACAGTGGCCAACCTGCGATGGGAGAAGGGTTACGACGTGCTGTTGCGGGTGGCGCGTCGGTTGTTGGTCGAGGGCCGTGGGCGGAATGCCTGGTTCCTGTGTGTCGGCCAGGGGCCCCTCGAGGACGAGCTGATGGAGTTGCACGACGACTTCGGACTGGGCGATCGTTTCCGCTTCCTCGGCTACCGCGAGGACGCCACCAGGGTGATGAGTACCTTCGACGTGTTCTGCCTCGCCAGCCGTCACGAAGGGCTGCCCGTGGCCCTGATGGAGGCGGCGGCTCTGGGCATTGCTGTCGTGGCGACCGATGTAGGAGGAGTCGGCGAGATCGTGGAGAGCAGATGTCTCGTGGCACCTGATGACGACGACTCGCTCGTCGATGCGCTGGCTCGGGCACTCGAGGACGGGCCCGAACCGACGGTGTCACCGGTCGCCCTCATCGATGTCACATGCAAGCGCTTCATCTCGACGCTGGAGCGGACCTACCTGGACTGAACCGCAGCTTGTCAGCTTCAGCTCGCATAATCTCGAGCGATGGAACCGATTCGGATCACGAGTGAACAGCTCGAGCAGGCGCGGCATCTGGTTCCCAGGAGTGATCTTTCAGACGAGCAATACGACAGGAGTGAAGGGGCCGCTACCCGCCGAATCCTTCTTCTTCTCAGTAGTCAGAGGAGCGGCAGCACCTATGTCTGCGAGACCCTGCACCGCTCCGGTCACTGCACTCCCCACGAGTACTTTCAGCCGTACCAGTACTTGCCTCTTCTTGCCGATCGATGGGGATGCGTTTTCGACGGGGTGGTCGACCCCTCGGAGTATGTTCGGAAGCTCTGCGAGCACAGAACGTCTGCCGCCGGCTGGCTGGGGGTCAATCTTCATGGCAGTCATCTGCGGACCTATTCGATGTTCGAGCCATGCCTCCTCCATCTCCCGGTGACCGCTGTGAATCTCGTCCGGCGTGACTCGATCGCACAGGCAGTTTCCTACCAGATCGCGGCCTCGAGTCGGCGGTGGACCGAGGCGTTCGATGGCGAGCTGACGACGCAGTATTCCTACCCGAGAATCCTGGCGAGGCTGAAGCAGATAGCGAACTCGCAGAACCTCATACGCTCGTTCTGTGATCTCAGAAGGCTCGAGCTCAGGACCATCTACTATGAGGACTTCGTCGCCGACCCCGCGGCATGTCTTCTGGGACTGGACCTTCAGGGCCTCCGCGAGGTCGATCCTCCCGAGCACACGACGATGGCGGTTCAGTCGAGTGAACTGAATCGAGAATGGCGAGAGCGATTCGCGCGTGATTTCTGGGACTACGAAGGAAGCGCACCGAGCCAGAAGCGCAGCCCGAGATAGCGAACGTTCGCCCGGGTCAGTGCGGCCGCTCTACGAAAGGCAGGAACCTCTCGGCGAATCCCTTGGCCTGGGACGACAACGAGCGAGTCTGGCCACGCTGCTCTCGGTTGCCCGCGTTCTCCGAGGGAAACGGAAGGTCAGGTGTCGGGAGCCCCAGAAACGGACAGAGCTTCTCCCACCCATCCCCCGCTACCACATCGAGCGTGAGGAGGTCGGGGTTTCGGTCGGCGAAGTACTCGCGTACCTCATGGTGCAGTTCGTTCCACTCCCTCGTCCACGCTTCTCTGTCGATATTGAGCCAGGTGGAGTCAGGGTTCTGCGCCCGCCGTTCGGCCAGGTTCGAGTAGCGGCCTACGTGATGCTCACGACTTCGCATCCAGCTTTCGAGGTCGCGGGTGTTGAGAATGAACTTGCTCCCGGGATATTGGGTGTCGAACAACTTGAAGTACCAGTTCGTTCGGGGGCGGTTCCAGTCGGAATAGGCGTCGAAGTCGTCGATGCTCGTGAGCAACGGTCGCTCCGACAGGTAGTTGCCCTCGATGATGTCCTTGATGTTCCCGTGCTCGCAGCGAAAGTGGGCGCTGCGGATCCCGAGGATCTCGAAGGCGGCATGAAGAGAGGTCGTTCCCGTCTTGTTCGGGCCGATACAGAAGATCTTGTTCATCCAGATTTCTGGCCCCGAGCTGACTCGACAGAGACGACACGATACTCGACGCGTCGGTCCGGCCTGGTCATCGGGGATCCTCGGGCACTGCTCGCAGGCCGTCCGGATTCTGAGACAATGATGGAGTCCGAACACAGGAGAGGGGTCAGTGACCCAAACCAGCAGGGAGGTTGTCGGCGAGCTCGACCGCGCCGGATACGGACGCGGCCCGCGAACCGATGAAGCCCCTCTTGTCGTGGTGCAATGTCCCTACTCGGCAGACAACCACTACCAGGATCTGCTGGCGAAGGGCCTCGCCGCCTGCGGTGTCGAGACCCGCTTCGTTGCGCCCGAAGCGCTTCCGTTCGGCTGGACGCTCAGAGGCATCGACGCAGTCCATCTCCAGTGGCTCGACTCGTTCGTCCAGCCCTGGAGGTCGCGACGGAAGCGAGTGGCGCGGAAGTTTCGTCTCGCGGCATGTGTCACGTCGTGCAGAGTCCTGGGGACGCCGTTGGTCTGGACGCTCCACAACACGCAACCTCATGCCGGTGATCCTCGGTCGTTCAGCCGGTGGTCGCGTTGGTTGGCGCACAACGCCCGTGTGGTCGTCGTCCACCCGGGAGCGGCGGAACCGGCTGCGACGCAGATCGCCGGCGCCGACAAGGTGCTCACCCTTCCGATGGGGCCATACAGGGATGCGATTCACCCCGCGGACCGAGCCACGGCAAGATCCGACTGGGAAGTCCCAGAGGATGAACCTCTGATCGTGTCCTTCGGGCACATCCGACCCCAGAAGGGAATCGGCGATCTGATCGCGGCGATGCCGAAGCTCGGCGCAGCGCGGTTCTCGCTGGTTGTCGCGGGAAAGGCGCCTCCCGGCGAGCTCGCCTCCGACCTGGCCTTGGCGACGCGACGCGACCCCCGCATTCGTTGGATCGATCGATGGCTCGATGACGGCGAACTCGGGGCCCTCCTGTCTGCTGCAGACGCAGTGGTGATGCCGGTTCGATCGGGGACGACATCGTCATCGGCGCAAGTTGCCGCAGAGTTCGGCCTCGCGTTGATCGGCCCCGACATTCCCGCGCTCAGCGTGTACGGGAGAGCAGAGTTCCTCTACGACCCGGACCTCCCAAATGCGCTCGCTGAAACGCTGAGTCTCTTCGTCCGCGAATGGTCGGCCTCCGACCGGCGTGAGGAACTTTCACCGCCGCCGTGGCAAGAGGCCGTTGCAGACCTTGTACCGTTCTATCGAAAGGCTCCGAGACGTGCCGGACAGCCGATTCCACGGTGGTTACGGGACTCCTTCGCCAAGATGGGTGCGAGCGGGTTGGCTGCGTCGGCGGACCGACGGAGACCCACCGAGTGCAGGAGCCGAACAGATGCTCAGCTCGCCGAATCCACCGATCGAGCAGTGACTTTCGACGTCGACTCTGGCGACCCACAGGCCGAAGACACCGGGTGAGGCCGGCGGTGAGCGACCGGCACCGCGTACGAGCGCGGTTGGCCACGGCATCGGACTCAGCGTTCGAGACGAACGCGCCGACGATCACGAGAGAGGTCGTGGCTCAGATCGTGACACACGATCACCAGTGATGGCAGAAGCGGAGAGGGTGCAAGGGGTGGATACGAAGGGCCGCTACTTTGACGGGCGATGAGCTACATCGATCTCCTCGATCAGGTCCACCGATCCTTCCGGCCCCGGACCTACCTCGAGATCGGGGTGTCGAGGGGCGACAGCGTCCGCCTCGTCCTCGATGGCACGCGCGCTATCGGCGTCGATCCGCATCCGGCGATCGTCCATCCCCTCTCGGCGGAGACCACGGTCGAGTCGATGACGTCCGATCAGTTCTTCGCCGGTCACGCAGAGTCGGCCTTCGGGGTTTCCGGCATCGACATGGCCTTCATCGACGGCATGCACCTGTTCGAGTACGCGCTGCGGGATCTTCTCAACATCGAGCGCTTCGCCACGACCGACACTGTCGTCTTCCTCGACGACTGCCTGCCGGGAGACGAATCGACCACGGCGCGCGACCGGTCCACGATCCTCTGGACCGGTGACGTCTGGAAGGTGCTGCCCTACCTTCGGGAACAGCGACCGGAGCTGACAGTCGTTGCGACGACCGCCGCGCCCACCGGACTCGTCGCCGTAGCGGGTTTCTCCGGCGTGAGCAGGAACATCTCGATCGAAGAGGACATCGCGCAAGCGGTGCAGGACTACGGGTGTCTCACGTACGAGGACTTCTGTGCCTTCCGTGACTCCAGCGTCCAGCTGCATGAGCCGACGATCGCAGGGCTCGATGCGGTCCTGCCTTCCGAGCCGTGGCAGGACACCAGCCAGGTGCCCTCGCTCGTCGCGGCGCGGGGTGCCCGCCGGCGAGGCGTCGCAACCCTGGCGAGGAGCATTCGCAAGTCGAAGGCGCTGGCCGGCCTCCGGAAACGGGCTTCACCGACGCTCGCGCACCTCCGGAGTCGGCGGGGATGAGCTCGGGTGGCCGTCGGTTCACGGCGAGGATCGAGGACCTCTACTCGTACTCGGCCTCACGCAGGGCAACCCTCGTCATGGCCGTTCCCACGAACGGCCGGCCCGCGCGACCTTGGCCCGCAGCAGCGAATCGTTGCGGCGGCGCCTCACCGCCTTGAGGCGGAGCACGACTTCGTAGCGCAGCGTGTCGTCGATCCGTGGCTTCTCGTCGGTGTAGTGGAACTCGGATCGGAACGGTCGGTGGTAGCGCCGGAGTCGGGCGAGATTCTGAGGGGTCAGGAGCTCCGCCGCATTGTGGTCGGGTCGGGGCGTCGTGTTCATCACGGGAACCGGCGGAACATCGGTGACGCCGAGTCGGCGTGCCATCTCCCCGACATCGGCGTCGAACTGTTCGTAGCGGATCACCAGATCGGCTCGTCGAATGCAAGCGACCCACGCCGGGGCGTGGACGCGCCGCACGAAGGTGGTCACGTAGTCGTCGAGCGTCGGGGCACCGGATGAGGCCCACGACGTTCGAGCGGCGCGCGAGGCGCTCCGACCCGGTTCCACCCCCTCTGCTTCGCGATCACGCACGATCTTGTAGAACGACGAAACGAACTGGTCTATCGAGTCCCGCACACTGGCGACGACGAGATAGCCCTCGATGTGAACTCCGAGGACGCGTCGGGCTTCGGCGAGGGTGGTGTGTTTGCGAAGTACGTCGAGGCCGTCGAGATGCTCGATCATCCAGTCGCCGAGCGCCGTGGAGCCGGTCTGGGGTACCTGGACATAGACGAATCGGTGGCGATGGCTGATGATCATCGACTCCCCCTTGCCGGGGCCGCCGACGTCACGGCACGGGCCGCTCGGCCCGACCGCTATCGGCGAGGAACGGCACATCGTTGGACATCTAGAACGACCGGACCCGGAGTCGGACCGACCAGACGGCTCGGGCCAGGGTTGCCCCCGCACTGCGGGACAAGGCGTTGCGCCGCCGGCGCGATCGAGTGCGAAGGAGTCGACCCGCGAGCTTCAGCAGCGTTCGGACCGTGGTGGCCGGCCCGGTTCGCCCGGCGTCGTGATGAGCCAGGTGGCGCTCGAACAAACGCGTCTGGGACCGGCCGTAGCGGTATCCCTGTCGGAACGAGCTGCCGGCGGTCTCCCGGGGGCCGACGAGCATCAGCGCGTCCTTTGCGAGGACCGGTTCGATGCCGGTCGAGGTCTTGGCCCGAATCGAGAAGTCGGCATCGGCTCCGCCCCGATCGAAGTACGGATCGAACCCGCCCAGCTCCTCGAACAGCGCCCGTGAGACCGCCATGCCACAGGTACGAGCGACCGGAAACCCGAGCGTCGTCGGGAGCTCGGGTTCGGGTCGTGCTGCGGCGGGGATGGTGCTGAAGTCGCGATGGGCGACGGTCTGTTGCACGCTCGCCGCGAGATGCGACGATCGGGCGGCCGCCACGATGGCCTCCAGGAAACCTGGCGCCAGTGCGTCGTCGGCATCGCAGAAGACGAGGATGTCGCCGCGCGCAACTTCTGCGCCACGGTTGCGGGGAGAGGCGTGACCCTTGGGTGCGTCCATCTCGACGAGCAGTGCCGACCGGACTTCTGGACTCGCGGCGGAGTCGATTGAACGCTTGACCGCACCGACGGTGTCGTCGTCGGAGCCGTTGTCGACGAGAACCAGTTCCCACCGCCCGGCAAAGGCCTGCTGGTCGACCGATGTGAGGAGATCGGCGATGGTCGACTCGGCATCGAGCATCGGTACGACGACCGACACAACGGGCAGAGCGTCGTCAGGCGTCATTCGTTTCCTCGAAGTAGGTTCTCAGCGTCTCGGCGGGTGGTACCGCCGTCATGGCTGCGGAGCCGTCCTGGAAGACTACGACCTTGTCGGCGTGTTGGACCGTGCGGAACCGGTGCGCGATCACCACGATCGTCATCGTTCCGCGCAACTCCGCCAGGGTCTCGGAGATGGCCGACTCGGAGCGGGCATCGAGGGAGCTGGTCGGTTCGTCGAGCAGGAGCAGCTCGGGGGACCCGGCAAGGGCGCGGGCGAGGGACACCCGCTGACGCTGACCTCCCGACAGTTGGGTGCCCAGTTCGCCGACGTGGGTACCGAAGCCCTCGGGCATCGACTGGATCTCCTCGGCGATCTGGGCCTGCTCGGCGGCTCGGACTACGGCGTCGTCGGTGATGTCGGCGCGGTTGAACCGGATCGTCTCGAGAACCGAACCCGAGAGCAACAGCGGTTCCTGTGGAACGAAGGCGACCCGTTTCCGGAACCAGTGCTCGTCGATCTCGAGGGTCGAGATGCCTCCGAATCGAATCTCGCCCGAGTCGGGGTCGCGGAGACGCAGCAGAAGCGACATGGCGGTCGATTTCCCCACTCCCGATCGACCGACGAAGGCGACGAACTCGCCCTGATCGACGCGAACCGACACATCGGTGAGCACCGGGTTCTCGTCGTAGGAGAAGCTGACCCGATCGAACTCGACGACTCCGACATGGTCCGGCGAGAGGGTGCCGGGGACGGCGGGCAACGACGCTTCGAGGCGAAGCTCTTCTGCGGTGAGCTGTTCGACGATGGGGAGTGCGTCCGAGAGTGACTGATACGTGGACTGTGCTGTCTGGCCGTAGCTCATCGAGCGAAGCAGCATGAGGAGCGCACCGGTCAGCGCGGCGAGGTTCTGCGCATTGGTGGCGTCGATGATGGCCAGCATCGTGAGCACGATCCCGAGGGCACCGGCACGGTAGGTTGCCGTGGTCGCCCGCCCGAGCATCCGCACGCGGTGGGTGATGCGGGCGAGCGCATCGATCTGCTCGATGATGCCCTCGTCGTTGTCGTCGGCCACGCCGAAGACCGTGAGCTCCTTGGTGAGCTCGAGTCGTTCGCCCACCCGACGCCCGAGCGCACGCTGCGCAGTCCCCCGGCGGCGGCTGATCCGGCGGCTCATGAGCGTGAGAGGTCGCAACACGGCGAGAATCAGGATGAGACCACCGACGACGACGCCGGCGGCCACCGGGCTCAGAATCAGTGCAGAGCCGACGAGCACGAAGAAGCTGACGAGCGCAGAGACGCCAGCGCCCAGCGTCGAGACAACTCCGGCTGCCTGGGACGCATGGCTGAAGATCAGCTGTTGCGTCTCCCCGCGCGGCAGGGCGGTCTGGGCTTCGATGCTCGCTGCGGTGTAGCGACGAAGCATGCGCACCTGGGTGGCGCGCAGCGCGTTGACCTGGAGTGATGCGAGAGCCCACGCGAGTGCGAGCTCGATCGCGAGCACGAACAGAACGGCGCCGGCGCCGAGCCCGATGAGTTGTCCGGTCGTGAGATCGGTCGCGGTGAACGGTCCGACCGACCCGCTGATGGCTTCGGTGTTGGCCGTTAGCGCGGTCGCGGCCCGAACCACGATGAGAAGGACTGCGGCCTGGCCCAGAGCCGCCAGTACCGAGAGACCGGTGACGGCGGCGAGACCGCGGTAGGCCAGTCCGACCGCGTGCCGATGATGGTGAAGAGCGGTGAAGACGTTGGCTTCGCTGCGTCCAGTCGCGACCGCGACTCGGTCGCCGGATGGGGTGTCAGCATGCACCGATGCGAGACTACCGACAGATGGGCAGGCGACCGGGCATCCCTCGGTGGGCGCTCGCCCGGGAGGACGACCGAACAGTCCATCACCATGCCCGGCACGGCTGATGGCCGACGGTAGGCTCGGCGGCGCCCCGAGTGGATCGACGGAGAGTGGGATGCGGTTGCGTCACCGACGACGTGAGGAGTTCGCACGTGCTCTCGAGGACTCGCCTGACGCGACGATTCCGTGTCACTGGACCGATCTCGGGCCCGAGCCGTCTGCGGCCGCGTGTCTGGTTGCGCGTGCCGCCACCATCAGGGCAGCAGCACGGGCCCCGGTTGGCGATCGAGCGACCTTCGTGCGCGATCGGTGCCGTGACCGGCGTGTCCTCGACATCGGATGCGTAGCCCACGACTCGACCCGTGCCACGTCGATCTCGTGGCTGCACGCCCAGATCGCAGAGGTTGCGTCCGAGCTCGTCGGCGTCGACGTGCTCGAAGCGGGCATTCGCGCTCTGCAGGCGGCGGGTATGAACGTGATCTGTCACGACTTCTCCGATGGCCTCGGGCCCTTCGCCGAGCACGAGCCCTACGAGGTCATCGTCGCCGGCGAGGTGATCGAGCACCTCGGGTCCCCGGAGATGCTCTTCCGAACGGCGTCGTCATTGCTCGCCGCCGACGGCGTCCTGGTGCTCACCACGCCGAACCCCTACGCCCCCGATCGTGTGCGTGCAGGCCAGCGGGGCGTGGTGCACGAGAACGTCGACCACGTGCTGCTCGCCTTTCCCAGCGGAATAGCGGAGCTCGCCGAGCGCGCCGGCCTCCGCCTGATCGAGTACCGGTCCACCACTCCGCGAAGGCCCTTTCCCGCCAGTACGTTCGGTCACCTGAAGCGATGGATCAGGGGATCGAACTGGGTCAACGCGGGCGTCACGACGCGCGGCCCCGTCGAGGTGGTGCGGGTCCGGAGCCTGTCGCCGACGAGGTTCCTCGGCGCTCCCCGCCTGGTCGGCGAGACGATGGTCTACGTGGTCGGACGGCCGCAATGAACCGCGTCGCGGCCCACGCCCGAGGTCTCTGGTTCCGTGTCGACCCGAGGCAGCGGCAGCAGTTCATCATCTTTCCCTCCTCCGGTGTCTTGTTCGTCCGGGTCCCGAAGGCCGGATCGTCCTCGGTGCAGGCCTGGTTCAGCGCCCTGGGCGACACGCCCGACGAGCGGTACAACGAGGTTGTACCCCGGCGCCTGCTGCGCTCGATGCACGTCGTGTCGTTCGTGCGGAATCCTTACACGCGACTGGCCTCGGCCTGGGCCGACCGAGTGCGGAACCGCGGCCTCAGCCTCGGTGGCCTCGGCGACGGCAGACCCGACTTCGCCACCTTCGTCGGCCGGGTCGAGCGCGCCGATCCGAGGTCGGTCAATCCCCATGTCCGGGCGCAATCGACGCTCCTGAAGTCGGTCGAGCTGGACTTCCTCGGCAGGATGGAGACGCTCGATGACGACTTGGGCCGGCTCGCGGTGTACCTCGGCGTCGACCCCTCCACGGTCGCCCCGCGCAACGTCACCGGTGCAGGATCCTCGCTGGTCGAGCTGTACGGCGACGACCTCGCCGCGCGGGTAAGGGACCTCTACCGCGCCGACTTCGAGCGATTCGGCTACGACCCGCTCGTGGTACCCACATGAAGTCCCGGGCTGCGCCGAGCTCCGCGATCCGCGGGCCGCATCGACTCGGGTACGTACCCGCCCTTGACGGTGTTCGGGCGGTCGGCGTGCTCCTCGTCCTCGGCTATCACGCCGGGCTGCCAGGTTTCCACGGTGGCCGGGCCGGGGTCGACGTGTTCTTCGTCCTGTCGGGCTTCCTGATCACCAGCGTCTTGATCGGCGAGTATTCCGGCCGGCAACGGATCGATCTGCGTGCCTTCTACCTGCGTCGTGCCTTCCGCCTGCTTCCGGCTCTCGGGGCGGCAATTGTCTTCGCTATCGTGCTCGCCGCCATGAGGATCCCGGTCTTCGGCGCCTCGAGCAGGCCACTGGAGAACACTGCCGCCGGCATCGTTCCGTCGCTCCTCTACTTCACCAACCTCGTTCGGGCCTTTCGGTGGTTCGAGGTCGGCACCCTCGGTCACACGTGGTCACTGGCGATCGAGGAGCACTACTACCTGGTCTGGCCGGTGGTCATCATCGGGCTGTACCAGACACGCGCGCGACCGGTTGCGCTGTTCTGGCTCGCTGCGGGTGGCGCGGCTGCCAGCGCCATCTCACGGACGGTGCTCGTTGCGACCGGAACGCGGACCGAGCTGGTGTACAACTTCACGTTGACCCACGTCGACGGCATCCTCGCCGGCTGCGCACTGGCGGTCGCGTGGGCGTACGCCCGTGACCACGTCTCCCGCCTCTCCTCGCCGGTGATTCCGATTGCGGTTCTCGCCGTCGGAGCGCCGCTGGTCATGTGGGGCGGGCAGATGGAGAGCTGGGGGTTCGCGGTGGTCGGCGTGCTCTCGGTGCTCCTGATCAGCGACCTCGTCGCTCGTCCGCAGTCTGGGGTCGCAACCGTATTCCGCAGCCGGCCGATGGTGGAGATCGGGAAGCGTTCGTACGGGATCTACCTCTATCACTGGCCGATCTTCCTCTTCGTCGGGGTCGATCTCCGCCCGCACGTGCTGGCGTTCGCGTTCGGCTTCACCTTCGTCGTGGCATGGCTGTCCTATGCGGTCATCGAACGACCGTTCTTGGCCATGAAGGACCGCCGATTCAAGACCGCGCCGGGCTGAGGCGAGCGACGGCACACCTGCACCTAGTCGAGGTATCTGGAGACAGCTTCTGACCACAGTGCACGGCTCGCCTCGCGATGCTCTGGCAGGCCTTGGGTCGAGTAGAAGTTGTGGTAGACGATGTCGCCGAAAACGGTGCCGGCCAGGCCGGGCCCGATGGTCGAAGTCGGGGCGATCTTGTGCAGCGACGCCGTGCCGTAGGTCACGGCCGCGTTGTGGCTGAGTGCTTCTCCGACGTCCATGAACAGTCCGGAGGGGGCCATCCGCGGCTTCGGTGCTCTTCCGATCGGCACGAAGCTGGTGGCCAGTTCGCGATGGGTGTCGCGTCGCATGGCGAGGAACGACGGGTGGATGAAACCCCGCTGGATGTGTGCGCCCGCGATCGAGGCCCCGGCATCAAGGGGGTCGATCACCGACCCGAGCCACTTCTCGTCGATGGGGAAGGCGTCGACATCGAGGGCGATCACCTTCGTCGTACGGGCCCTGGCGAAGGCGAGGTCGAGCGCCAGGCCGTGGCCGATGTTGGTCGGAAGCCGCAGGTTGCGCACCTCGGGATGCTCCGCCAGGAGCTCCGGCGTCGCATCGGTCGAGTGGTTGTCGACCACGATGATCTCGACGTCGGCCGGTGAGAACCGCTTCACCCCGCGCAGCATCGCCGCCAAGAACTCGACCGAGTTCCACGTGACCGTCACGACCGTGATCCCGCCGCGGTCTTCTCCACCCTGATGAAGCCGTCGGTCGAAGGCGACCGCCTGCTTGGCGACCGCTCGCCGCGCCTCGAAGTTCCTGCGACCGAGGAAGCGGCGAACGCTCGATCGGAGGTCCGTCCGGGGCGTGGTCACGTCTGTCAAGGTAGTGCAGCGCGAACTCGCCATCGACCAGCCTGATGACCACCCTTCCGAACTTCTTCGTCCTCGGCGCCGGCCGCTGCGGTACGACCTCGTTGACCGAGCATCTCCGTCGCCATCCCGACGTCTTCATTCCGGCGATCAAAGAGCCGAGCTTCTTCGCCGAGTCGTGGCAATGGGTCCGGAATCCGGTCGACTACGCCGACCTCTACCGGGCTGCTGGTGCCCCCCTGCGGGGTGACGCCAGCCATCTCTACCTCGAGGACCCATCGAGCCCGCGGACCATCCGCGCCTTCTTCCCCGACGCACGGTTCGTGCTCATGTTCCGGAACCCGGCCGAGCGAGCCGTCGCGCTTTACGCGACGATGGTCGAGCACGGCTACGAGCATCATCGAACCTTCGAGAGGGCGCTCGCGGCCGAGGACCGCCGCTTCTCCAGCAAGCGGTTCCGGAGGTCGTGTCCCCACTCGTTCTGGAACTTCATGTACTTCCGTTCCGGACTCTTCGGTGAGCAGATCGGCCGCTATCTCGACATCTGGCCGCGACATCGCTTCTATGCGACGACCCTGTACGAGTACCTCGCCTCGCCCGACCGGGTGATCCGTGAGGTCCTCGAGTTCCTCGAAGCGGCGCCCGCCGATCTCGGCCCGGTCCCGCACGCCGCGTCGAGCAAGGGCACTCGGTCGCCCGGTGTGCAGGTCCTCGAGCGAAGGGTCCTTCGGGGGCTCGAACGTCGGCGCATCCCACTCGCCGGCGCCGCTCGATCTCGACTCGTGTGCTGGAATCGGACCGAAGCCAAGCCGACGGCCCGCCCGGAGACCCTCGCGAAGCTGACAACCTGGTATCGAGCCGATCTGGCCATCTTGAACGAACGCCTCGGCGTCGATATCGGGGGCTCCGAGGCCGAGTTCGGCTAATCGAGCGGCGGGGGTGCGGCCTCTGGCGGCAGAAGCGCCCGCAGCGCAGCGTGCCAGGTCCGGTAGGACTCGTCGACCGTGCGGCCCGACCCGCCACTGGACGCTCGACTCACTCCGCCATGGTGGTACACGACCTCCCCAGTCGTCATTCCCGGCAGACCATCGACCGCGTTCGGCGTCGGATCGATGAACACCAGCTCGCGGGCGTCGACCGCGCGCGACAACAACTCACCGGTGTCCCAGCGGTCGACTCCCCACTCGCCCTCGTGGGGCGAGGCCCCGGGACGGAAGTGCGTCTCGAAGCTCAACCGGCGGCGGGTGAACTCCTTCAGATCGACGGCCATGAACACCGGATGCACGTAGTCGCGTGAGGCTCGCAGACCGCACAGCACGGCCCGACCGCTGCGCACCGGTTCGACCACGACGTCGAGCCAGCGCGGACGGAGGGGAACCGCGTCGGAGTCGAGGGTCACGACAACGCTCGTTCTCGCCGACAGGACGGCCAGGTCGAGCGCTACAGCATGACCGGCATTCGCCCGCAACGCGATGGTCTGGATGTCGCTCTGGGAGCCGAGCCACTCGCGGCTGCCGTCGGTCGAGCCGTTGTCGACCACGAGGACAGGTACCGTCGGAGGAGTGAGGGCTCGGACCGCCCTGAGCGTGTCGACGAGCACCGCTCGGGTGTTCCAGTTGACGATCGCAACGGTGACGCCGTGGTCGACGCGGCCCAGCCGTTGCCGCAGGCGGGCGCGAAGACGAGCAGCCTTGATCACCACGTTCCATGGCCGGTTGAACGCCAGATCGTCGAGCAGATCCGAGGCCGAGGCGGCGGGACGATCGTCGCTGCGGCCGAGCACCCGACGGATGGGTTGCGTGGCGGCACGCGCGCCGTTCCAGGTGGCTCGTGCGAGGAGGCGGGGCGCGGACATTGCGTCTGGACGCTACAGCAGGACCGTGCGGTGCCTCACCGACCCGACGACATGTCCGATGCGGTTGCCGGCGACCCATGCGACCAGCGCTCGACCTCGTGGAGTGACGATGCGCCACGCGTTGGCCGCCAGCCAGAGCCACGACTTCCAGCCGGCGATGCGGCTGGGTCGCCGGCCCTGTGACGCGAGCCGCCTGGCGATGGCTGGGCGATGGCGGCCGTACGAGAAACCCTGCCGGAAGAGGGCGCGCGGTGACCGTCGGTAGGCGTAGTGCACCACGGCGTCGGGCACGAACGCGGTGGCGACCCCCGCCGCTGCGGCCCGGAAACCGAACTCGACGTCTTCGGCACCGATGTAGCCCTGGTCGAACCCGCCGATCCGCTCGACGAGCGACTTGCGCACGCCGAGGTTGTTGCCAGCGGGGAAGGTGAACGCACCGTGGAACGACGGGGGACCTTCCGACAGTCGTCGCCCTCGCGAACCAGCCAACCACCCCGGGTTGAGCAGGTCGAGCTCTTGTCGGCCGGTGACGAGGTGATGCTCGCGAAGTGCGTTGCCCATGGCACCGACCCAACCGTCGGCCACCAGGTCGTCGGCGTCGCAGATCGCCACGGCGTCGGACCGCGCGGCCAGAACGCCCGCATTGCGGGCGTGGCACAGACCTGGGCGGGGCTCGTGGACGGAACGAAGACGCGAATCGGCTTCCGCGTATCGCTCCACGACCTCGACGGTGCCATCGGTGGATCCGTTGTCGACGACGATGATCTCCCAGCGCCCGTCGTAGCTCTGATCCAGGAGTGCGGCCAACTGGCGAGGCAGTCGCGCGGCCTCGTTCCTGGCCGGAATCACCACGCTCAGCTCCATGGGGTCAACGCTATGGCACCTGCGGTCGAGCGCGTCGTGATCGCCCCTGACCGACCGTGACCGACCTAGCTTTGGCCCGATGAGGGTGCTCTACGTGAATGGAACCCACGAAGGCGGCTCATTGATGAGCACGAGGTTGCTGCTCGACGAGCTCAGCCGAGTGGACGTGGGTACCAACCTGCTTCGGGCTTCGGAACCACGCGTCATCACCCACGCCCTCTACCGTCGGCTGACGAATGCCGAGGTCAAGGTGGGTGGCGCGGTCGGTTCCTCCCGGCTCTCCCGGATCTCGACGCGCATCGGTCGCAAGCCCAGCCCGGTTGCCGACGGGGCCGCGGCTCAGCTGGTCGAGAACGCGTTCGCGGTCGTCATCGGCAGGGACCGGCCCGATGTGGTCGTGGTCTCGAGCGTGTCCCGCGTCGCCTGGATCCGGATCCGATCGATTTGTGCCTCGTCGGGTCTACCCGTCGTGCTGTACCTGCGGGAAGCGGCGCTGCTGCCGCATCTTGGCATTGCTCCCGCTCCTCATCTGCTGCTCGCCAATTCGCAATCGCTCTGCGGGGAAGCTGCGGCGGCCGGCCACGACGCGATCTTCGTCCCGTCGATCGTCGACGTAACGGCGTCGACGATCGAGTCGTCTCGCACGGCACTCCTCGTCGTGAACCCGACGACCGACTACGGCCTCGGCCGATGCCTCCAACTCGCACGCAGCCTGCCCGGCGAGCACATCGTCTTCCAGGAGTCGACGCGACTCACTCCGGAAGAGGTCGGCGAGCTGCGAGCTGCGATCGAGGATCTCCCCAATGTCGAGCTCCGACGATTCACGGCCGATGCGAGCAGGGTCTACCGGGACGCGAGGCTGCTTCTGGCGCCCTACACGGCGAGGCTGCGGGCGAATCGGCCCCGAGTCGTGCTCGAGGCACAGGCCAACGGCATTCCCGTGATCGGCAGCCGGCAGGAAGGCCTGGTCGAGAGCATCGGCCCGGGTGGGCTCACCGTCGCCGACGGCGCAACCGACGAAGAATGGGCTGAAGCAGTCTCGGCGGCCATCACCGAGCCCCGCTACTCCGAGCTCTGTGGCCTGGCACGGCGGCATTCCCGCCGAGAAGAGGTCGACCCGGTGAAGATCGCCGAATCCTTCGTCGCCGAGATGGAAGGCGTGATCGGCGACTGAGTCAGAGCCAGAGGGATCGGGCGCGGAAGCTGCCGCGCAGCCGGCCGGCGCGCTGGGCCGCCACCCAGATCCACTTCTGTCGACCGCCAGCAGACCGGAGTGCCGGTAGCCGCCGGATCAGCCAGGCCCACTGCCGCAGACCGGCGAACCGGGGCGGCAGACCGGGCACGCCATCGCGGGAGAGCCGGCTCATCATGAGAGGTGTGAACTCGCCGTAGGCGATGCCCTGGTGCCAGCGGTCGGCTGTCGTCGCCCGGTAGCGGTAGGACACGCTCGCGTTGTCGTTCCAGGCGATCGGCAACCCCAGCCGATGGCAGAGCTCGACGTCTTCGCCGGTTCGGAGCGACTCGTCGAACCCACCGACCTCCCGAAAGGCCGGCGCATTCACGCCCAAGTTCGAAGACGGAGCGAACTCGAACAAGCCGTGGAAGGAGCCCGGTCCGGCGAGATGCGATGTGCCATGGGCTCGGATGACCGCAGCGTCGTTGAGCTCGTCGACACGGAGCGGGCCGGTGGACACGACATCGGCGGCGAGAGCGGTGCAGTGGGCCGCCACCCAACGCTCTCCGACGATGTCGTCGGCATCACAGAAGAGCAGTTTGTGTCCGCGCGCCGATGCTGCGGCGACGTTGCGCGCCCCTCCGGCCCCGGCTGCGCAGGACGCATCGATCACCCGCACCGGTCGGGCGTCGGTTCCGCAGCGGCCGGCCACCTCGCTCGTGCCGTCGGTCGATCCGTTGTCGGCAACCAGTATCTCTCCGTCGCCCGGCCATGCTTGGCTGACGAGCGCGTCGAGCTGAGCGCCGATGGTCTCGGCCGCATCGAGGGCCGGGATGATGATCGACAGCTCGAGGTCGGCGGCAACTGGAGTGTCGGTCTCGATGGGTTGCTCACAGGTCAGCCGGCTGACGCCACCGAACCCAGGATCGCCACGAACCGGAGACGTCATTGCGTCGACCCTCGTCCCGTGGCGAGCTGTGCATAGAGCTTCCGGAGCACGGCGCCACATGCGGCCGGGGAGCGGCTCTCGGCCGCGCGGAATGCGGCCCTCGAGAGGGTCGGCCATCGGTCCAACGCCGTTTCGAGCGCCGCGGCGATCGAAACCGGCGTGAAGGCAGCCACCAGACCAGCCCCGTCTTCTCGGACGGTGTCTCCGAGTGCGCCCGTGTCGGTCACCACAACCGGCCGCCCATGTCCGTAGGCATCGTGAAGCACGCCCGACTGGGACCCGAACGAGCGATACGGTAGGACGACCACCGATGCCTCCCGGAACAGCTCGTACTTGCGATCGAGTGGCACGAATCCGATCTCGGCCGTGACGTTGGAGTGCCGAGACGCCAGCGCCTGGGCCGCTGTCTCCACGCCGGTGTCGCCGCGACCCGCTATGTGGAACCGCATCGCGGCCGGATCGATCAGCTCGATGGCCTGGCCCAGAACGTCGAGTCCCTTGTTGGCGCGGAGCGCGCCGAAGAACAGCACCATCGGCACACCGTGCGGCCGGTTCGGACCCGGCGGGTCGGGCACCGAGAACACTTGATGGGGAACGATGTGGATCTTGTCGGCGTCGACACCGAACTCCGCAGTGAGCCGGTCGCCCAGCCGGCGGTGGTGCACCACGAGCGCGTCGGGGCGCCCGTACAGGCGTCGGAGGTTCCGTCGCTCGAGTACTTCGCCGGCCCGGATGTCGTGGGGTAGCACGTCGTGGACGCTCAGAACCCACGGAACCCCTGGCCGGCGCCACCCGTCGGTGAACCGATTCGCGTAGTGGTGGTGAACCACGTCGAAATCGCCCTGCTCCTCGAGCCGGGACCTCCTGGCCAGTCGGCGTAGGTAGGTGAATGCTCGCGACGGCGCCCACATGAGTCTGCCGACCTCGCGATCCACGTCGGGCAGAGCCCGTTGCACCTCGACTCGCCCGTCGATGCCCGCCTCCGGCGCGACGTCACGATCGATCACCTGCACCACGATCTCGTGGTCGCGGCCCGCCGCTGCATGGGCCAACGGCAACTCCTCGGCGCGTGCGAATGGCCAGTACCAGAGGATTCTCACGCAAGACTCCGGCCCGACCACGTCATCGGCACCACGCTAGGCACGACAGGTTCCTCTCGGGTGTACCCCGGGCCATGGCGCAGAGCCGATAACCTCGACTCGCCCGGTTCGGCACCGTCCGATCGTGCGAGAATCCGTTCATCGACCCCCGGACGCCGTGGAAACCGTAAGAACCTTCCGAGTACTGCGTCGTCGATGGAAGCTGATCATCCTCTTGGCGCTCGTGGGCCTGCTCCTCGGATCGCTCGCCGCTGTTCGCACCGCCGACGACGATGGAGTCGACGCCGTTGTCGAGCCGGTCTATTACGACGTCCGCCACACCCTGATCGTGAGTGACGAGACCGACTTCGGCGTCAACCTCGAGCAGGCCGCGTTCTTCACCACCATCGGGGCCATCCCCGACAACGTGGCGGTCGAGCTCGGTGGCGACGCCGACGAGCTCGCAGCCAGGGTGCAGACCATCACCGACCCGTCGCTGCGCACACTCGTCATCTCGGCCGTGGCCGAGACACCCGACGAAGCCACGACGCTCACCAACGCCTTCGCCGAAACACTCCTCGAATTCCTCCGCCAGGAGGGGCTCGAGAACTACAACGCTCAGCTCGCTGACGCCGAGAACGCGGTGACCGAGCTCTCCGATGCCGTTGGGTCGCTCGACGATCGGATCGAGGCGCTCGAAGAGCGCATCCGCTCGGTCGACGATCAGATCGCCGGCGTCGACTCCGACGGCGATGGTGAGCCCGAACCGCCCGACGATGCCGACCCGCTGATCGAACAGCGTGACGACCTGACCGCCGAGCTGGGCTTGCTCGAGATCGAGCGGAACTCGACCCTCGCCGGCCTCCAGGTCGCCGTCGAGGCCAGGGACGCACTCATCGAGCAGGGTCCTCCGCCGGCGCCACTCACGAGCCTCGACATCACCGACCCCGATCGGGTCTCCCAACGGGAGTTCAACCAGCGCATCGCGGCCGGTCGGGAAGGACAGGCCAACTATCGTGCCGGGGTGGCATCGATCCCCGCGGGCGGCGGCGGCAGCAGTCTCTCCTCGTCGGTCCTCGACAACCCCATCGCCTTGATCATCGGCGGTCTCGTGGGTGGGCTGTTCATCGGCCTGATCGGCGCAATCGTGTGGTCGCGCCTCGATCACCGGATCCTCGACAAGGAAGAAGCCGAGCAGTACTTCGGCTTGCCGGTGATCGCAGAGATCCCCAAGCTCCGGAACCGCGAGAAGAAGAACCCGGTGGTCATGAGCCGGGACGAACCGATGTCGCACATCGCCGAGGCGTACCGGTCGCTGCGGTCGTCGCTCATCTACGCACGCGATTTCGGGGACGCGACCGGCGACGCAGGAGCAACCGAGGCGTCCACCTCGGGCACCGTGGTGATGGTCACCTCGCCGGGGGCCAGCGAGGGCAAGACCAGCACCGTGGCCAACCTGGCCAACGTCTTGGCCGAGGAGGAGTACACCGTGCTCGCGGTCAACTGCGACTTCCGTCGTCCGCGGCTTGCCTTCTTCCTCGACGGCGACCACGAGCCCCGCCGCTTGTCGAAGACCTCGATCGACGGCGTGCGCATGATCAATCATGTGACCGCCGAGGGCCCCGAGGCCCACCCCACCGATGTCATCCGGTCACAGAAGCGCGTGATTGGCCAGGCCAAGGAGCGATTCGACGTCGTGCTACTCGACACGGCGCCGCTGCTCGCCACCAACGACGCCAACGAAATCCTGCCCAGCGCCGACCTCGTCGTGATCGTGGCGCAGGTCGGCCGTACCACCAAGGAAGGCGCCGAGGCCACCCGTGAGCTGCTCGAACGGCGGCGGGCCCCGGTGGCGGGCGTTGTGCTCATCGGCAGCGACAGCGCCAACCGCTCGCCCGGTTACTACTACTACTACAGCGATCGTAAGGGCTCTCGTTTCCGGTCTCGCTTCTGGCGCACCAAGACCCGCTCTCGCCGCGACGCCAAGTACTACGATCAGCGTCGACGAGACAGTGCCGCCGCCCGGGACCAAGGCGTGGCCGAGGGCCGAATCCATCACGACGTCGCCGACGAGGACGTCGAGGTCCAGGTCGGCAGGTGACCACTCCGACTCGCCGGCGGCTCGGCATCGAGCCGGTGGAGTTTCGTCAAAGGTCGCCCACGCGACTGCACAACGGCCGCTCCGGCTACATGTCGGCGGGGTGGTTCATGCTGCTCGCCACCCTGGTGGCCATGGCCTACGGAGCGAGCATCGGCCTGGGTACCGCCTCGGGATATCTGGCATTGCCCGTTCTCATCGTCGTAGTGCTGGTCCCGATACTCCGTCACGA
The DNA here is from genome assembly GCA_024638845.1 of Acidimicrobiales bacterium. Lineage (GTDB taxonomy): Bacteria > Actinomycetota > Acidimicrobiia > Acidimicrobiales > JAHEJN01 > JAHEJN01. The sequence goes on from JAHEJN010000008.1 coordinate 21,824, forward strand.
GGCCAGAGCCGGTCGGCCCTTCGACGCGGTCGGCCTGGTCTTCCTCGGCTTCTCGGTGAAGATGTTCAGTGCCTTCGCCCGCCTGTACATGGTGCAGGAGGTCTATGACGGCAACGGCGACAGCACCGCCTACGACACCTGGGGCGAGATTCTTTCGCGCCGCTACCGGGCGCTCGAGTTCACCACCGATCCACAGGGTTCGATTCCGGGCACCGGCTTCATCCGTGTGCTCACCGGCGCGATCTACGCGCTCATCGGTGCCGACGTGTTCATCGGTTTCCTCGTGTACTCCGCGTTCGGCTTCATCGGGTCGTACCTGCTCTACCTGGCCTTCCTGTCGGCGGTCGGACCCGGTCACCAGGTCCGTTACGCGTTGTTGATCTTCCTCTGGCCCTCGGTGGTGTTCTGGCCGGCTTCGATCGGAAAGGAAGCCTGGATGCTGCTCGGCCTCGGCCTGGCCGCGTTCGGGGCGGCTCGAATCATCGAGCGAAACAGCGGGGGATACGTGGCCTTCTTGGCCGGCCTCGGCGCGATGTATCTCACCCGACCGCACATCGCCATTCTCGTTCTGGCGGCGGCGGGGGTGGGCGTCGTCGTCTCGGCCCTGTTCCGCTCCGGCGCCGCCGTCAAGTCGTTCGGCTTCCTCTCGAAGCTGGCGACGGTGGTGCTGCTCCTGGTTCTCGGCGCCTTGCTGGCGCCGTCGGTTGCCTCGTTCCTCGATGTCGACGACGTTGGCGGCAGCGGTTTCACCGAAGCCCTCGAGCAGGCCCAAGAACGCACGGGTGAAGATGCCGGGTCGGCCTTCGGAGGCGCCCCTATCGAGTCGCCTCTCGATTATCCGTGGGCCCTTGTCACCGTGCTGTTCCGTCCCTTCCCGTGGGAGGCGAGCAACTTCCAGTCGGTCATCAGCGCCCTCGAGGGAATCGTCCTCATCGGCTTGTTGGTGTTCTCGGTCCGCCGCCTGCGACGGATTCCCCTCGAGTCGATCCAGCGGCCTTACGCAGCCTTTGCCGTCGCCTACGTGTTCATGTTCTGTTACGTGTTTGCGTTCATCGCGAACTTCGGGATCCTCGCTCGGCAGCGCAGCCAGCTGCTGCCATTCGTGTTCGTCCTCGCGGCGCTTCCCATCACCGAGAAGGCCCAGCGCCGAGCGGCGACGTTCCGCCAACAGCGTGCGGCGGCCCGCGCGGTCGACGATCCCGAGCAACCGGCATGGGACCGGTCGCGTAGGGGCGAGATGAACATCGTCACCGCGCCGCTGCCGCCGCCCCGCAAGCGTTCGTGACACCCGCCGTCGAGGTCAGGCCCGTGGCTCGCGCCGACGTCGCGTGGGCCGGTGTGGGCGACGAGGGACTGCTGTATGACCCGCGGGCGGCGCGTATCCACCGGCTGAACACCACGGCGCTGCTGGTTTGGCGCTGTTGTGACGGCAGAGCCACGGTCGCCGACATCGTGGCCGACCTGGCTCACGCCTATGACAAGAAGGCCGACGAGGTCGCCGCGTCGGTGCAGGCCGTCATCGAGGAGTTCGTCGCGGCCGGTTTGCTCGTCGCCGTGACCGACGACGACGCAGGGTCCGGTGCGACGCCGACCCAACCGACCACCGACCTGGCGGCCGGTCCGACGCCACCCCGAACCGAACCCCTTCATCGTCTCGGTCCTTTTGCCGCGCTCGACCATCATTTCGTGGTGGAGTGCCACCATTCAGACGCGGTTGCCGCGGAGCTCGAGCGCACGCTTGCACCCCTCGCCCTCGACAGTGGAGCCGAGCCGACGAACTACACGGTATTCAACGACACCGACTCCTGGTATATGGACGCCGACGGCCACCGACTGCGCAGCGCGTCCGAGTCGGGCATCGTCAACCTGATCCTGTGGCACCTGAATCGTGCGGCCGTGGACAACTCGGGGAGGTTCCTCATCCTCCACGCCGCAGCCGTGGGACGAGACGGCGAAGCCCTGGTGCTGCCGGCGGTGATGAACTCCGGCAAGTCCACCCTCGCCACCCTCCTCGTTCAGGCCGGCTATCGCTACTTCACCGACGAGGCCGCGGCCATCGACCTCGATACCGGAGAGGTCGTGGCCTACCCGAAGGCCATCACGCTCGACCCTGGCTCCCAGGCACTGCTCCCGCACCTCGAGCCGGTCGTCGAGATCCCGAACGCAGCCAAGTGGCAGGTGCCAGCCGACGAGGTGAAGCCCGGTGCCATCGGTCGCCGCCTGCCGTTGCGCCATATCGTCTTCCCCACGTGGGCCGAGGACGCCGACAACGCACTGGTGCCCATCGCGGCCGCCGACGCCGTCATCGCCTTGGCTGCGAACGCATTCAACCTCGCCGATCACGCCCATCGTCTCGCCGACATCGCCGCCCTGGTCGAGCGCTGCACCACCCACACGCTTCGACACCACGGACTGGCCGCACCGGTCACGGCCATCCATTCGCTGTGGTGAACGATGCGATCCTGGCCGGCGTCGCCGCCCATGGTCTGCCCGGCCCACATGCCGCCCTCGACATCACCCTCGACGACGACGAGGTCCGCGCCCTGCTGCTCGAGGCCACCCGGCATCGCCTTCTCGGTTTGGTGGTGTCAGCCGTCGCCGACGGTGCGCTGCGGGTGGGGGAGGCGTCCTACGCGGCCATTGCGGAAGCCCACGAGTCGTGGAGCGCTCATGTGCTGCGAGCCGAGCGTCTGCTGCTCGACCTGGTCGAGCGGCTCGAGCGAGCCGGCATCGAGTATCGGCTGTTCAAGGGCTCTGCGCTTGCGCATTCCGTTTACGACGACCCGGCGCAGCGCATGTTCGCCGATCTCGACATCCTGGTGCCGAGTCACGAGTTCGATCGGGCTTCCGAACTGGTCGTGAGCGACGCGCACGGAGAGAGGATGCTGCCCGAGCTGCGCCCCGGCTTCGACGAGGAGTTCGGCAAGGAGACCCTCGTGAAGGTCGACCGCGTCGAAGTCGATCTGCACCGCACCTTCGTCACCGGTCCGATCGGGTTGTCGATCTGCCTCGACGAGCTCTTCGTCGGTGGCGGCTCCGTCACCCTCGCGTCGCGTCAGGTACCGATCTTGGCGCCGGTGCCGCTGTTCGTCCAGGTGTGTGTCAACGCCGCGGTCGGCGACTTCCCGATCCGTCTGCTCTCGTTGCGCGACGTGGCCGAAGTTGTGCGTTCGCATCACCCCGACGCCGGCGAGATCGAAGCGGTAGCCCGACGGTGGCGTTGCCTGAGCGTGGTGCAGCGGGCTGTCGGCGAGACCTGGGCCCAGCTCGAGCTCGAGCCCACGGAGCTGTCACGCTGGGCTCACTCGCTGCAACCCGGCCGCTTCGATCAGTTCCTCATGCGGTCCTATCTCACTCCTGCCCGCAGCTACACGCGGCCGGCCGCGTCGTTGGCCGTGATTCCCGGCATCGGCCCCAGGTTGCGGTACCTGCGGGCCATCGTGGCACCCCAGCGTGAGTACCTTGCCGCTCGTGGCTGGACCCAGGCCCGCCACGCCCGAAGGGCCATCGAACGGCTCCGGCGTCGATGACACCGCGCCGCTACCGCCGACACCCACAGAGCCTCTGGCGGTACTCGCTGCGCGGTGTGCTGGTGTGTCCGCCGGGTACCGACGTCTCGCACCTGGTCGGCACGCCTGGCGACGTCGTGTGGTCGCTGCTCGACCGACCAACGAGCGTCGGGGCACTGGCCGCCGACCTCGCCGCGGCATTCGACGCTCCTGTCGAGGAGATCGGCCACGACGTGCAGACACTGCTCGACGAGCTCACAGCCATCGGTGCCGTGCAGCTACTGCTCGATCGTTCAGACGAGCCCGAGGCGTAGCGAGAGATCACTGGCCATGCGCCGGCCGGGGTCGAGGCGGTCGCGCTCGGCCCGCCATTCGTCGATCCGTGGGTACATGGCGGCCAGCAGATCGGGTCGGAGGCGGGCGTCCTTGGTCAGATAGATCCGCCCTCCGGCGCCGACCACCACGTCATCGAGTGCATCGAGCAGGGTCGCGGTAGCAGGGTCGTTCGCGGCGAGATCGACCGCCAGCGTCCAGCCGGGCTGTGGGAACGACAGCGGCGCGGCGTCGGCTGCTCCGAATCGCTTGAGCACGACGAGCGATGGAGGCACGGTGCCGTTCGCCAGCCGCTCGGCACAGGTCCGGACGGCATCCGCTGCATCGACGGGGACGGCCATCTGCCACTGGGTGAAACCAGTCGGGCCGTACAACCGTCCCCACGACGCCACGGCGTCGAGCGGATGGAAGAAGCGGGCGAAGCTGCCGGCGGTGGTGCGCGGCCGAAGCGGCGCCCGGCGCCACCAGATCTCGTTGAACACCCTGGTGACCGGGGGCTGCACGACGTTGACGGGAAGCGGCGGCACCGTCGCACGCGTCGAACCGGTGGCGCGGACAGGGGCCGCTTGGTCGAGATGATCGGCTGCATCGATGACGCCTCGACCACCGCGTGCGGGATCAGCGAGATCGAGCCACGCGACGGTGTACTCGTGGGCAGCGTCGGCCTCGACCAGTGCGGTCATGACGGCGTCGATGTCGCCGTGCCGTCGAGTGGTGACGGCGAGCCGGTCACCTGCCACCGGTCGTAGGGCAACGGTTGCCTCGGTGATCACGCCGGTGAGACCCATTCCGCCCACGGTCGCCCAGAATGCCCGGCCCGACGCACCCTGAGGATCGAGTCGATGCAGCCGGCCATCGGCGGTGATCAGGTCGAGTGACCGCACGTGTGATCCCAGCGAGCCCGAACGGTGGTGGTTCTTGCCGTGCACGTCGGCGGCGATGGCGCCTCCCAGCGTCACATCGGCGGTGCCCGGCACCACCGGGAAGAACCAACCCAGGGGCACGAGCTCGTCGATCAGCTCCCGCAGCGACCATCCGGCACCCGCGGTCACGGTGGCCGAGTCGGTATCGACCGTGACGGGGGAGCGCAAGCCAAGTGTCGAGACCACGACGCCACCGGCCCGTTGAGCGGCGTCGCCGTAGGAGCGACCGAGCCCCCGCCCGATCACCCCGCGATCGGGCTCGGCCAGCGCCGCGCCGACCTCGGCCACCGTGATCGGCTCGCGCACGTCGCTGATGACTGCGGCCGTGCCGCCCCAGCCCGAGAGCAATCGACGGGTCACGTCGCAGCCGCCCACACGAAGGCCGCGGCCCACACCAGTGCGGCCGCTTCGAGCCGACCGTCGGAGAGGAACACCGCCACGGGGTCGCCGCCCTCGTCGTCACGCCGCGTCAGCCACCAGTACCGCACGATGGCCACCGCGAAGGCGAACGTCGCCACGATTCGAGCGACCACCCCACCGTCGACCTCGACGGCCCATCCGGCATGACCGGCAACGGCGACGGCGCCGGAGACCACGACGAGCGCCTCGAGTGACCCGGCCCGGTAGCGGGCGAGCACCGTCCGGCCGCTACCGGCGTGGGCGTGCTTCTCACACCAGCGCTTCCTGGTGACCACGAACACCCCGGTCGCCGACACGACGGTGAGGAACCACGTCGAAGCCCGGACGTCGACCGCCACCGCGCCGCCCACCGCCCGGAGCAGGAAGCCCGATGCGAGCAGCGCCAGCTCGAGCCAGGGCACTCGCTTCAGCGCCGACGAGTAGGCGAAGGTCACCACGAGGTAGGTGGCGACTACGGCGGAGAGCTCAGACCGAACTGCCGCGGCCGACGACAAGGCGAAGACCACGAGGGCCACGGCCACGAGACGGGCATGGCGTGCGTCGAGGTCGCCGGAGGCGATCGGACGACTCGACTTGATGGGATGGAGCCGGTCACTGTCGCGGTCGATCGCGTCGTTCACCAGGTAGCCGGCCGATGAGGCCGCGCAGAACGCGACGAATGCCACTCCTGCCCGCCAGAGGGCCGACCATTCGTCCATGAGCCCCGCCCCGGCGGTAGCGGCGAACACCAGCAGGTTCTTCACCCACTGGTGCGGACGCATAGCCCGCCACAACGGCCGGATCATCGTTCGGACAAACGACGCCACAAGGCCTTGGGGAGTATCCGCAGCGCAGGCGTCAGAGCCAGGGGTGCCGGGGCCCAGACGACCGACTTGCCCTTGACCAGCCCGTCGACGACCGCGTCGGCGACCGCGGCTGCATCGGTGGCAAGGGGCTGAGGCGCGAGACCCGCAGTCATCTTCGTGTGCACGAACCCGGGACGGACCACCATGACCCTGGCGCCGGTGCCGGCCAGGGCGTGGTCGAGGCCGAGGGCGAAGGCGTCGAATCCGGCCTTCGCTGACGCATAGGGCAGGTTGCCGAGTCGGGGGCGCATGGCAGCCACCGACGAGAACGCGACCAACGTGCCGTGTCCCTGAGCGGCGAGGCAGCGGGCCACGGCCTGGCACGCGGCCGCGGCGCCGGCATGGTTCACGCTGATCAACCTCGCCACCTCCTCAGGGGTTGTCTCCAGGCTGAATGGTTGACCGAGATCGCCGTGGGCGACGATCGCCAGGTCGATGTCGCCGAGCCACTCGGCGGCCTCATCGACCATCGTTGCATGTTCAGTGGGGTCGGCTGCGTCGAAGTGGAAGGTCCTGACCTCGGCCGTGAAGCGATCGGCTACCGCCGACGCGAGCGCATCGGCGCTCCGAGCGGCCAACCCGACCCGCACCAAGGTGACGTCGAGTCGGTCGAGTACGGCAAGAGCCAGATCCGAGCCGCCGCCGACCACGAGGGCGGTCTGGGGGCGACCGAAGGCGTCGTTCATCGGCGTCGCTCAGTCGCGGCGTTCGCGACGACCGCCGCCGCGTCCCGCGACGGCCACGCCCTGACGGGCTCGCTTGACGGCGTACTGGGCCTCGTCGGCGGCACGGAGAAGGTCACTCGGCGTCCCCGTCGTGCTCGACGCCACGGCGATACCACAGGACACGCTCACGGGCGGATCATCGAGCCGGGCCACCAGCTCGTCGATTCGCTGGGCGATCTGGTCGGCCTCGCGACGTCCGCCGCGTTCGATCACGATGCAGAACTCGTCGCCGCCGATCCGGCACACCTCACTGCTCGGGTAGGCCGCGACCGCTGCTCGGAGCTGCGCGGCGACGTCGATGAGCACCTTGTCTCCGACGGAGTGGCCCTGCGTGTCGTTGATCACCTTCAGGCCGTCGAGATCGGCCATGATCAGCGCACACTCGGTCCGGGCCTCGACCGGTCGATCGAGCAGTGCACCGAGCCGCTGGTCGAGAACGCGGCGATTCGCCAGCCCGGTGAGCGGATCGCGTAGGGCCATGTCGATCACCTCGGCCAGTCGCTCGACCTTGTCGACCGATTGGGCCAGCTCGGTCGCCACCTGGTCGAGAATCTGGAGATCCCCGCCGTCGAAGGGGCCGCGGGCACCGCCGGTGCGGGCGAGCACGAACCCCCACAGCTTTCGGCCACCGTGAACCGGGGCCGCGATGACCCCGGCCGGCTGTCCCTCGGGCGACGCCAATGCCGTGGCCCGCAGGTGTGCGCTGCGGGGGACGTCGAAGGGGTGGATCTCCTCGTTCGGGAAGCGGACCTGGCCCGGCTCCAGCGTGCCGACGTTGACCAGAACCTCGACCTCGCGGCGTTGGGGGTTGTACCGGCCGACGCTCACCGACGCTGCCCCCACCTCTCGCCGGGCCTCGTCGGCGATGAGGGCGACGACATCGGCGAGATCGTCGACCGCACTGATGGCCGCACTGATGCTCGAGAGCGCGTCGAACGGTCGTCGGCCGGCGGGTCGGAGCGAGGCCAACTGATCGAGCTGTTCATCGAGGGTCTGCACTCGGGCGAAGGCGTCCTGATCGACGGCCGCGACAAAGGCGCGACCCAACATCGGGTCGAGGTGGGTGCCCGTGAGGTCCTCGACCCGTTCGGAAGCCGTTCTCACGTCGGGCACGTCGTCGACCGAGGTGATGAGGTCGGCCACGACCGAGCCCACGGCAACCAGGCGCGCGATCACCGGGATGTCGTCGGCGGTCAGGTGTGACGGGCCACCGGAGCCATCCCATCGTTCGTGCTGATGCCGGAGCCCGTCGGCCACGGCCTCGAGGCCGGGAATCGCGTCGAGGATCGCGGCCGCCTGGGCGGCTGCGGCAACGCCGGTGGTGGGTCGGGTCGCGAGCGCCGATCCGAGCTCGGCCAACACGGCCGCCGCGAGCGCGTCGACTCTCGTTCCCGTGTCGATGTCGGAAGGCCGCAGGCAGAGGTCGACGACCGCGAAGCGCAGCGACGCCCGGCGAGCTGCGACCGGCGACAGCGTGGCGATCACCTGAGCGAGTGCAGTGGTGGAGCCGACAGCCTCGGCGCTGCGATCGGTACCCGAATAGGGCCGCGCGGGGTCGTCGGCTGGTCGTGATGGCACGGTTGTGCTCGGCTCGGCCGACGGCGTGGTCATTGGCTACCACGACCCCATTGTCCGCCCAGAGACGGGTGTCGCATCGGCCCATCGTAGGGACAATCGACGCGCCTGGCGAACACGGCGCCGCCGAGGCCGCTGGTAGCCTCGTCGTCCGTGAGCACCCGGGGTCTGATCATCACCGCGCTGGTATGCGGACTCGCCATTCTCGTGGCCTTCGCCGTACAGCTCCTCGTCGCCGGCTGAGCCCGTCGTCGATGGGCCGTCCGGATCAGTGCCGTGCTATGATCTGCGACGCAAGCGGGCGCCGCGCTCATGCCACTTTGCGTTCCGACGCTTGCTCACCACCGTCGAATCCTCGCCGTCAGCACGGCGATCGCGCTCGCGCTCGCGCTCTTCGTCGGGGCGGCCACGACGGCGCCCGCCCAGGAGAGCGCCGATCTCGACAGCGAGTATCTCGAGGATCGTCTCCAGCACGATGCACTCCTGAACGAGAATCGTCAGAACGCCCAGGCCACCGAGCAGCGCCTCAACGAGGCGTCGGTCGAGCTCGATGTCCTGTCCCGCACCGCCACCGAGCTCGAGGCCGGCATCGCTGCGCTCGATGGTGAGATCGCTGCGGCCCAGCTGCTCTACGACGCCGAGCTCGAAGCTCAGGCCCGGGCCATCCGCGACGCCGCTGCGGTTCGGACCCAGATCGCCGAAACCCAACAGGAGCTCGAGACCTGGGAGGCCGTGGCGACCGAACGAGCGGTCGCGGCCTACATCTCGCCGGTGCGCACGCCTCGGTTCGTTCCCTACCTGCAAGCGGGATCGATGACCGAGCTCCAGCGCAAGATGGCGATCCTCGCCGTGATCGCCGACGACGACGCCGCGCTGATCGACGGCCTGCGGTCGAGCCGGGCCGAGCTCGACGACCGCCTGGCCGAACAGGAGTACCTCGAGGCGAAGGCCGACGAAGGGCGCTCCGTCACGAACGCGGCGCGGGCCGAGCTCGATGCCAAGCGCGCCGAACAGGAGGCGCTCCGAGCCGAGCTCCAGGCCAGGATCGAGGAGTTCCAGGCCGAGGTCGATGCGCTGGCCGCGGCGCAGGCGGAGCTGAACCGCATCATTGCCACGAGAGAGGCGCGCTTCCGCGCCGAGGCCGAAGCTCGTGCCCGGTGGCGCGACGAGTGTGCCGCAGGGCTCACGCCGGTGACCGACGACGGTGCGCCCGTCGACTGCTCGACCCTCGCCGAGCTGCCCCCGCCGAGCTCGCTGTCGTGGCCCTCGGCCGGCGTGGTGAGCTCAGAGTACGGCGAGCGCTGGGGTCGGATGCACCAGGGCCTCGACATCGCCGCGCCGGACGGCACGACCATCGTCGCCGCCGAGGACGGGGTGGTCTTCTTCGCCGGATGGCTCGGCGGGTACGGGAACACCACGATCATCGACCACGGCGGGGGCGTCATGACCCTCTACGGCCACCAGAGCTCACTGTGGGTGTCCGAGCAACAACAGGTCGCTCGCGGCGAGGGCATCGGCGCCATGGGATCGACGGGGAACTCGACGGGACCGCACCTTCACTTCGAGACGCGCGTGAACGGTGCGGCGGTGAACCCGCGCCAGTTCCTCGGCTGACACCGAGCCGGTTCCCGAGGATCAGCGCTCGGGGAAGCGTGCTGGGTAGAGTGCGCCGCATGCCAACTCATGACCTGGTGATCATCGGTGGAGGCCCTGGTGGCGAAGCGGCTGCGTTGTACGGCGCGAGCGCAGGCCTCGATGTCGGGCTCGTCGAGGTCAACAAGGTGGGCGGCACGTGCCTGCACGTCGGCTGCATCCCGGCCAAGGAGCTGCTCGAGACGGCCTCGGTGTTCCGTGCCGTCGAACGCGCTGGCGAATTCGGCGTCAACACCTCGGCACCCACCGTCGACTTCGCGGTGACCCAACAACGCAAGCAGGCGGTGATCGATCGACTCCACAACGGGCTCAGCGGCCTGTTGAAGAGCCGCAAGGTCACCATGTACGACGGAATGGGCTCCCTGCACGCCGATCACACGGTCCGTGTCACCGGCGGAGCCTCCGGCGACATCGAGGTCACCGGTACCAACGTGGTGCTCTCGACCGGCTCGCTGCCCCGAACGATCCCCGGCTTCGACATCGACGGCCAGATCGTGCTCACCTCCGACGAGGTGCTGTCGCTGCAGTCGGTCCCGGGTTCGGTGGCCGTCGTCGGTGGCGGTGCCATCGGCTGTGAGTTCGCCTCGATGCTGTCGGATCTCGGCGCCGAGGTCACCATCTTCGAGTTCCTGCCCCGCATTCTCGCCGGAGCCGATGAGGACCTCGCCCGCATCGTCGAGCGGTCGTTCAAGAAGCGCGGTATCGGCATCAAGACCGGAGTGGCCGTGAAGGGCCACACCCCCAACCCCGAGGGCGGGACCTTGTTGCACTACGGCGAAGACGATTCGAGCGCGGTCGACAAGGTCATCATCTCGGTCGGCCGCCGTCCGCGTTCGGAAGCGCTCGGGCTCGACGGCACCGGCGTCGTGGTCGACGAGCGCGGCTTCGTCGTGGTCGACGAGCTGTGTCGCACCGCCGAAACGGGCGTGTACGCCATCGGTGATCTCATCGACACCGCTCAGCTCGCGCACGTCGCCTACGCCGAGGGCGTCACCATCGTGAAGGACATCCTCGGCGAGAGCCCGGTCCCGGTCGACTACGCCAATGTCCCCTGGGCCATCTACTGTCACCCCGAGGTCGCCTTCGCGGGCATGACCGAGGAGGCAGCCGCCGAGGCGGGCATCGACGTGGCCATCTCCAAGCACCGCTTCACCGCCAACGGAAGAGCTCTGATCGTCGGCGAGACCGAAGGCATGGTGAAGATCGTGGCCGAGAAGCAGGCCGACGGAAGCGCCGGTCGGCTTCTCGGCGTGCACCTCGCCGGCCCGTGGGTGACCGAGCAGCTGGGCCAGGGCTACCTGGCCGTGAACTGGGAGGCGACGGTCGCCGACATCGCCCAGTTCATCCAACCCCACCCGTCGCTCAGTGAGCTGTTCGGCGAGTCGGTGATGGCCCTCACCGGGCGCAGCATCCACGGGTGATACATGATTGAACGAGCAAACGCGCGGTTGCACCGATCCACCAGAACGCCAGCATTCACGAGGAGCGCAAGCCAATGACCGATGTCGTCATGCCCCAGCTGGGTGAGACCGTCACCGAGGGCACGATCACGAAATGGTTCAAACAGGTCGGCGACACCGTTGCCGTCGACGAGGTGCTCTTCGAGGTGTCGACCGACAAGGTCGACAGCGAGGTTCCGTCGCCGGTCGCCGGAGTGCTCTCCGAGATCGTCGTCGCCGAAGGCGAGACCGTCGACGTCGGCACCGTTCTGGCCCGCCTCGGCGTCGCTGGTGAGACCCCCGCGGCCGCAGCTCCCGAGCCAGAGCCGGCACCCGAACCGGCGCCCGCGCCTGTCCCGACCCCTGCGCCGGCTCCTGAGCCCGCTCCAGCGCCGCCGCCGGTCCCGGAGCCCGCACCGGCTCCCGAACCGGCACCAGCGGCCACGCCGGAGCCGGCTCCCGTAACCGCCGGTGGCTCCGATGGCGAAGCGAAGCTGTTGTCGCCGGTGGTGCGCCGCCTTCTCGCCGACAATGCTCTCGATGCCGACACGATCACTGGCACCGGCCTCGGTGGCCGCATCACCCGAGCCGATGTCGAGGCGGCCATCCAGGCCCGCGGTGCCACCGCGGCCCCTTCTCCCGCGCCCGCCGAGGCGTCCATACCGGCCCCTGCGCCTCCGGCAGCCCCGCCGACCGCGGCTCCTGTCGCGGCTCCGGCCCCGGCACCGGCCACGACGCCACCGGCGGTGGCGGCCTCGGCTACCGATCACGAGGTGACGCTCACCAACATCCGCAAGATCACCGGCCAGCACATGGTCGACTCCAAGGCGACAGCTCCGCATGTGCTCACTGCCGTCGAGGTCGACTTCGAGAACGTCGAACGAGTACGTCAGGCCCATCGCAACGAATGGAAGACCGAAGAGGGATTCAGCCTCACGTATCTGCCCTTCATCGTGCGCGCCGTCGCCGACGCCGTCCACGACTTCCCCCACATGAACGCCAGCATGGGCGATGGACGGCTCGTCGTGCACGGGTCGTTGCACATGGCCATCGCCGTCGACCTCGACTTCCAGGGCCTGCTGGCCCCCGTCGTGCGCTCGGCCGAGACCAAGCGGCTCCGAGCCATCTCACGCGAGATCGTCGATCTGGCCACCCGCGCCCGCCAGAAGAAGCTCAGTGCCGACGAGATCACCGGTGGCACCTTCACGATCACCAACCCCGGCCAGTACGGCACGCTGCTGCAGTTCCCCATCATCAACCAGCCGCAGGTGGCCATCCTGTCCACCGATGGTGTGCGCCGGAAGCCAGTCGTCATCACCGACAGCGACGGCAACGAGGCCATCGCGGTGCATTCGGTCGGGGTGTTGGCCCTGGCCTGGGACCACCGCGCCTTCGACGGTGCCTATGCGGCCGCCTTCCTCGACCGGCTCCGCACCATCATCGAGACGCGCAACTGGGAAGCCGAGATCTGAGCTTCCCGATGACCGCCGCCGTCCACCCCGCCGAGGCGACGGCCTCCGACCGCGTGCTGCGGATGCGCTGGCTCGGGCGCGTCGGTTACCGCGATGCCTGGGCCCTCCAGCGGGCGCTGTTCCGCGAGTCCACCGACGATCACCTCCTGCTGCTCGAACACGATCCGGTGTACACACTCGGCCTCAGCGCCGATCCGAGCAACGTGCTCGACGAGGCCCGGTCCAGCGGCGCCGAGATCCTTCGCGTGAACCGTGGCGGCGACGTCACCTTCCACGGGCCGGGGCAACTCGTCGGATATCCGATCCTCACGATTCCGGGCAAGCGTGGGGGCGGTATGGCCGACACCGCGGCATATGTCGGTGGTGTCGAGCAGTTGGTCATCGACACACTGGCCGAGCTCGGCCTCGTCGGTGCCGGGCGACTTCCCGGTCATGCCGGCGTCTGGATCGACGCCGACGGCGAGGAGCCACGGAAGATTGCTGCCATCGGAGTACGGCTCAGCCGCGGCCGCTCGATGCACGGGTTCGCGCTGAACGTCTCCACCGATCTCGGGTGGTTCGCCAAGATCGTGCCATGTGGCATCGACGACAAGGGTGTCACCTCGCTCGCGGCCGAAGGGGTCGACGTCGAGATGCGAACCGTCGTCGACACGCTCTGCGCCCTGGCGGCCACACGGTGGGGTGCCGGATCCGTCGAGCGCTCCGACGTCGTGTGGCGGCACCGGCCGGCCGATCTCAGCGCTTTCTCCCGAGGCCAGGGGCCGGGCAGGGTCGGGCCTCAGCTCGCGGCCCCGGAATCCGAGTCGGCCGAGCGCCCGGCCCAGACCCAGGGAACCTCGGTCCGGTTGCTCGGCCGCCTCGCCGAAGCGGGCGTGGCCGCCGGCATGGCGCTCACCACCCGCAAGCCCGAGTATCTGCGGGTCAAGGCCGAGATGGGCCCCGACTACCGTCGGCTCAAACGGGTCGTGCGAGACCTCGACCTCGTCACTGTCTGCGAAGAGGCCGGGTGCCCGAACATCTTCGAGTGCTGGAGCGACGGCACCGCAACGTTCATGATCCTCGGTGAGCGGTGCACCCGCGCCTGCGGATTCTGCCTGGTCGACACCCGCAAACCGATGCCGCCCGACCCCGACGAGCCCCGTCGAGTCGCCGACGCAGTGACGCGCATGGGCCTCGAGCACGCGGTGATCACCATGGTCGCTCGCGACGACCTCCCCGACGGCGGTGCGTCAGCCGTTGCCGCGACCGTCGGCGCGATCCGAATGAGCTGTCCCGGTGTCCGCACGGAAGTTCTCATCAGCGACTGCCAGGGTGACGATCGCGCCCTGGCGACGATCTTCGACGGCAAACCCGACGTGTTGAACCACAACATCGAGACTGTTGCCCGGCTGCAACGGGCGGTGCGGCCCTCGGCCGGCTACGCCCGCAGCCTCGCCGTGCTGGCCCGGGCGAAGGAATACGGCCTCACCACGAAGTCATCGATCATGGTGGGCCTCGGAGAGAGCCGCGACGAGGTCGTGAGCACGCTCGCCGACCTCGCGGCGATCGGCGTCGACATCGTGACCATCGGCCAGTACCTGCGCCCGACGAGCAATCACCTTCCGGTCGCCCGCTGGTGGGAGCCACGCGAGTTCGACCATCTCAAGGCGGCCGGGCAGGCACTCGGCATCAGTCATGTCGAGGCGTCGCCGCTCACTCGATCGAGCTACCACGCCAAGGCTGCGGCCAACGCCGCCGACGCCCGAGTCGCTTTGGCTCAGCGGCCGTCCCAGTCACCGAAGACGAGCGTGTCACCGGACTTGCCGTAGGTGAACACGGTGTCGGCCGGGCCGCCGGTGTTCGAGTTGCGCAGATAGAGGTTGTTGCCGCGCTCGATACCGATGGTGTCGGTGCCGTTGCCGTCCCAGTCGCCGAACAGGATGGTGTCGCCCTCGGTGCCGTAGCTGAACACGTAGTCGGCGGGGCCGCCGGTGTTGGAGTTCCGCAGCATGAGGTCACGACCGCGCTGGACGCCGACCGTGACCGTGCCGTTGCCGTCCCAGTCGCCCCAAACCAGCGTGTCGTCGGGCTTGCCGTAGGCGAACACGTAGTCGGCAGGGCCGCCGGTGTTGGAGTTGCGGAGATACACGTTGCGGCCCCGCACCACGCCGATGGTGTCGGTGCCGTTGCCGTCCCAGTCGCCGAAGATCAGCTGATCGCCCGGCGAGCCGTAGCTGAACACGTAGTCGGCCGGCCCGCTCGTGTTGGAGTTGCGCAGGAAGAGGTCACGGCCGCGTTGCACGCCGATGGTGTCGGTGCCGTTGCCGTCCCAGTCGCCGAAGATCAGCTGATCGCCCGGCGAGCCGTAGCTGAACACGTAGTCGGCCGGCCCGCTCGTGTTGGAGTTGCGCAGAAGTAGATCGCGGCCGCGCTGGATACCGATGGTGTCGGTGCCGTTCGTCGCGGGTGTCGGCGAGGTCGTCGGTGGAGTGAAGGGCAGGTCGGCCGGCGGAGGGGAGCTCGGGGCGGCTGCGAAGCGATGGGTGGTGTAGATGACCCCGCCGGTGCGCACGACGCCGATGCCGATATGGGTGAAGGCCGGATCGACCAGATTCCGCCGATGCCCCGAGCTGTCGATGAAGGCCTCCATCAGCATCGTGGTCCCGGAGCCGTAGCCGACGTTCTCACCCAACTTCGTCCAGCCACTGGGAGCTCCGGTCGAGAGACTGTTGGTGTGGTAGATCTGGCCCGCTTCGGCCATGGCGAAGGTGTGCGTGCGGGCCGCCGAGGTCATGCTCGACGCGAGCTGTAGTGGTGCCGCTCCGTTCGACGCACGCAGGTCGTTGATCTGAGCCAGGAACTGCGCCTCCTCTGCCGAGCTGATCTCACCGACTGCGGCCGCTGGTGTCGCAGTGGCCGCAACGGTCGAGGCGACGAGGGCAAGCACGGACAGGATGATCGTCAGGAAGCGGCGCACGGTGATACCTGGGTCGGGGATGAAGTCCGCGATGTATCGACGGATCCGGCCTGCGCATTGAGAACGAGACAGGCTGAGTCATACGAAATGGGCCGCTCGACCCAAGAGCGACGCCCCATGCCCGCCGGGCTGGTCGAGGTGGTGGCCCGTTAGCCTCGGTTCGTGCTCGATCTCGCTGCGCCCACGGTTCTCCTCCAGTGGGCCGCCGGGGGGCTGCTGTTCCTCTGGGTCACCACCCGACGCCGCGAGGTGGGGCTCGGGTACGGATGGCTCCAACGCCTCATCTTCATGGCCCTCGGCACCCTCGGCGCGTGGATCGGATTCGCATCCTCCGACGTGCCGGTGCGCGATTGGTCGGCGGTGGCGATGGTCGTCGCCTCGGGCCTCGCCCTCGCCGTGTCGATCGTCCGCCGAGACGTCGGGGTGGCCGGGCAACGTTCGACGATCGAGCGACGCTCGGCGCGGGTCGCCGCCATGACCGGCATCGACCGCGAGGAGCCGCGGGTCACCGCCGATGGCCCCGAGTTCCCGCCCGGTCTCGATCTGGTTCCCGTGGCCTTCGGCGTGGTCGGACTCGTGGCGGCGGGTATCGACGCCGGCGACCCGGCCGCGCTGTCGGTCGCCCGGACGCTAATAGGCGCCGCATTCCTCGGAGCGGTGACCGACGCGATGCTCCTCGGTCACTGGTATCTGGTTCAGCCCGGGCTGAGCCGCGAGCCCCTGAACGAGCTCGTTCGCTGGGTCGGCTGGCTGTGGCCACTCGAGCTCCTGGTGCTCCTCTGGCCCACAGGCATGGTCTCGGTGCTCGACGGCTCGATCGATGATGGCTACAACGGCCTGCTCGGCTGGTTCTGGGTGGCCTGTGTGGTGGCCACCATCGCGCTGGTCGGGGTCACGGCTGCCGCGCTCCGCGAGCGACAGTACAGCGCGGTCATGGCCGCCACCGGGCTGCTCTATCTGGCCATTCTCACTGCCTTCGGGATGGATCTCGTGGCCCGCGTCCTTCTCGATACCTGAGTTCGCGCCCATACTGGAGGAGTCGGCGGCGCCGGTTCGGGCTACGCCGGCTCGGGCTGAGCCGGTTCGGGAAGGACAGACAGGAGCACCCATGGCACGTGCGATCTGGAGAGGTTCGGTCAGCTTCGGGCTGGTCACGATTCCGGTGCGCCTGTTCTCGGCGGTTTCGCGCAAGACCGTTCAGTTCAATCAGATCGACACCAAGACCGGCGCACGGGTGAAACAGCTGCGGGTGTCGGCCGCCGATGGCAGCGAGGTTCCCTACGATCAGATCGTCAAGGGGTACGAGGTCGCACCCGACACCTACCTCACCGTCTCCGACGACGAGCTCGCGGCTCTCGACCCCGAGCAGTCACGCGTCATCGACGTGCTCGAGTTCGTCGATCTCGAGGAGATCGACCCGGTGTACTTCGACTCGGCCTACTGGCTCGTGCCCGACGAGATGGCGGCCAAGGCGTACAAGCTGCTCACCGAGGCGCTCGAGACGAGCGGCAAGGTGGCCATTGCCCGTTTCGTCATGCGCACCAAGCAGTATCTGGCTGCGATCCGCGCCCGCGACGGAGCGCTCACGATGTCCACCATGGTCTACGACGACGAAGTGGTGGGCGCGTCGCAGGTCGAAGGTCTCGACGTGCTCGACGGCATCGAGGTGTCCGACAAGGAACGGGCGATGGCCACGCAGCTCATCGAGTCGCTGACCGAGGACTTCGATGCTTCCGCCCATCGCGACACCTACCGCGAGGCCGTCCTCGAACTGCTCGAACGGAAGCGCAACGGTGAGGAAACCGTCGCGGCGCGTCCCAAGGTCGACACCGAAGACCGGGTGGTCGATCTCATGGCGGCCCTCCAGGCCAGTGTCGACGCGGCGAAGAAGACGAAGAAGCGACACCCCTCTGCCAGTCCCGGCGAACCCGAGGCGCCGGCGACGAGCAAGCGCAAGCGCAAGTCGGCCTGAGTCGTTCTGTGGGCGAACGTCTCGAGGCGGAGATCGGAGGCCGCCAACTCTCGTTCTCCAACCTCGACAAGGTGCTGTACCCCGCGACCGGTTTCACGAAGGCCCAGGTCATCGACTACTACGTGCGCATCGCGCCCGTCATGCTGCCGCATCTGGCCGGCCGGGGCGTCACGCTCCGTCGGTTTCCCGATGGTGTCGACGCCTCCTCGTTCTTCGAGAAGCGCTGCCCGTCGCACCGGCCCGAGTGGGTCGGCGTACACGACGGTCCGGGCGACCGCGGCGGACCCATCGGTTATTGCGCGCTCGACGAGGTGGCCGCGCTGGCCTGGACCGCGAACTTGGCGGCGCTCGAGATCCATTCGCCGATGGCCCGCGCCACCGATCTCGAGTCGCCGACGATGGTCGTGTTCGACTTCGATCCGGGGGCGCCCGCATCGATCATCGAGTGCTGTCAGGTCGCGCTCGAGGTGCGCGAGGTCCTGGAGTCGGTCGGACTCTTTGCCTCGGCCAAGACGTCGGGTTCGAAGGGTCTTCAGGTGTACGTACCACTCAACTCGCCGCACACCCACGGCCACGCCAGCGACTTCGCGTTCGCGATGGCCCAGCTGTTGGAACAGCGAGATCCGGCTCGGGTGACCAGCACGATGACGCGGGCTCAGCGCACGAGCAGGGTGTTCATCGACTGGAGCCAGAATTCGAGACACAAGACCACGATCGCTCCCTACTCGCTGCGAGCCCGGCCGAGGCCGACAGTATCGACACCGATCACGTGGGACGAGGTCGCCGACGGCGCCGACGGCGCTCGATTGGTGTTCGAGGCCGCCGATGTGCTCGAGCGCGTCGAGCGGCTGGGAGACCTGTATATCGAGACGCTCGAGATGCAGCAGGTACTTCCCGAGCCGCGGACTGCCGATGGCTGAGGGTCACGTCTGGCCGCTCGAGTCGACGACTCGCGACGACCGGCTCCGACTGGCGGCCATCGTCGAGACTCCGCGGGTTCCTCGACGCGAGATCTGGTTCGACGTGCCGATCGAATACGCAGGGTGGGTCACGGATCGCGCCGACCCGTTCTACCTCGTCGCCCGCCGGTGGATGATGTTCGAAGGCATCGACGCGATCGTGCACGGGCCGGTGGCCACAACGCTGCGGGCCAAGGACGGCGAGTTCCAGCGCAACCTGATGAGCCTTCTCGGGCTGCACCCCGAACGAGAGATCCCTTACCGGCAGGTGACCCTCGATGCGACCGAGGTGGTCGAGACCCCAGCCGCAGAGCCCGAGGCCGCCGTGGCCGCGTTCTCCGGTGGACTCGACAGTCTCTTCACGATCTACCAGAACGTGGTCGAGCCACAACCGGGCGCATGGGACATCCGTGCCGCCGTGATGGTGCACGGGTTCGACATCGCCCTGGACGACCCGAAGGCGTGGTCCGCTGCGGTGGATCGAGCCGGCCCCGCATTGGCCGAGGCCGGACTGCCCCTCATCCAGATCGCGACGAACGCCCGCGAGCTCGGCGATTGGCTCGTGCTCGCCTCGTCGGGCCTGACCGCGGCACTCGCGTTGTTCGGCGGCGCCGTCGGTCGAGGAGTGGTGGCGGGAAGCGACCCCTACTTCCGCGACGGCCGTTACACCCTCGGCGTGAGCGACACGCTCTATCCGTGGTTGTCGAGTCGGTCCTTCGAAGTCGTGGTCGACGCCCGGAGCTTCGACCGGCCGGGCAAGATCCGGGCCATGGGGCGCTGGACGACCGCGCTGGAACGAATGCGCGTGTGCTACGCGCCCGACGCCAACGGCGTCAACTGTGGTGTGTGCATGAAGTGCGTCGGGACGTGGCTGCACTGTCGGTCGCTCGGTGTCACCACGGGTGCCTTCTCGCGCGAGCCCGACCCCGACACCGTTGCCGCCAAGCTCAGGGAATGGGATCCGAATCACCCTGTCTGGGGTCCGGCCTACCGCCATGGCCTCGAGCAGTGGGTGGTCTGGGCCGAGGCCGACGGCATCGACGAGCCGTGGCTCGCCGTTGCCCGCGGCCTGCTGCAAGGCCAGCCGTCCCAGTAGCCTGCGCTGCACCCACTCTCGACCTACTTCTCGCCAAGGAGAATTGCCGTGCCGTTGCGCGTCGCCGCTGCCCGCTCCGTCCCCGTCGCCGCCGACCTGGTTGCCACCCTGGTGTCGACCGAAGCGCTCGCGTCCGGCCTCGAGTCGGCCGATCGTGCTGCCGTCGACGCACAGGGATTCGAAGCCGATGTCGGTTCGACGGCGCGGGTCGCCCAGCAGGGCCGACCCGGGCTGCTCGTCGGGGTCGGCGGCATCGACACGACCCCCGCCGATCTCCGCAAGGCGGGAGCGGCCATGGCCCGAGCCGCCCGGCGGGTGAAGCATGCAGCCGTCGATGCGTCGTCTCTCGACGACCCGGAGCTGAGGGCCTTCATCGAGGGAGTGCTGCTCGGTGCCTACGCCTACGACGACCTCAAGTCCGATCCGAAGCCGGTGGCGCTCACGAAGGTGTCGATTGTCGGAGCGGGCAAGCGGACCATCGATCGAGCGGCTGCCATCACCGACGCAGTGAACTGGGCCCGCGACCAGGTGAACCGTCCGGGTGGGTCGCTGACTCCTGAGGCCTTCGCCGACGAAGCCGCGGCGCTCGCCGCCCGCAGTGGGCTGAAGTGCAAGGTCATGACTCGTGCCGCGATCGAGCGGGCCAAGCTGGGCGGGCTGCTCGGAGTGAACCGAGGGTCGTTCCGTGAGCCCCGACTCGTGCAGCTCACCTACACGCCTCCGGGCAAGGCCAAGGCACACCTCGCGCTGGTGGGCAAGGGCATCACCTTCGATTCGGGTGGGCTGTCGATCAAGCCTGCCGCGGGGATGATGACCATGAAGTGCGACATGGCCGGTGGTGCCGCCGTGCTCGGTGCCATGGCCGCGATCGCCGCGGTGAAGCCCAAGGTGAAGGTCACGGCCTTCGTCCCGATGACCGACAACATGACCGGCCCCGACGCCACCCGCCCCGGTGACGTGCTCACCGCCCGCAACGGCAAGACCATCGAGGTGCTCAACACCGACGCCGAGGGTCGCTTGATCCTCGCCGACGCCCTCGCTCTGGCCAGCGAAGCGAAACCCGACGCGATCGTCGACTGCGCGACGCTCACCGGCGCATGCATGGTGGCGCTCGGCCGCTCCTACGCAGGGGTGATGGGTAACGATCGCGACTGGGTCGATCAGGTCGTGAGCTCGGCCGATCGGGCAGGGGAGCTGGCATGGGCGCTGCCGCTGCCCGGCGAGTATCGCAAGCTTCTCGACTCGACCGTCGCCGACATGAAGAACATCGGCGGCGCCCACGGCGGCGCGCTCACGGCCGGTCTGTTCCTGAAGGAGTTCGTGGCCGAGGACATCCCCTGGGCCCACATCGACATGGCCGGGCCGTCGTTCAACGACACCGTGAACGGTGAGCACCCCAAGGGCGGCACCGGGTACGGCGTGCGCACGCTCGTGCAGCTGGCCGACACCTTCGAGCGGGGCTGATCGGGCGGAGGTTCACGCCGCGTCCGACGCCGAATCCGACGACGAGCCCGCCGTCGGCGCGCCCTGACCGGAGGGGTGGGCCAGGCGCGAGAGCGCCCACCCGGCAGCATCGTTGGCGACCGCCGGCGAGATACGCCAACCATGGAGCTGGTTCTCGATGCGCCGCCGATCGTCGCCGAGCTCGGCCAGCACGGCTGCGAGGCATCGGCTTCGATGTTGCTCGCGGTGTTGGTGCTCTGCATCGTCATCGAGATGGCGGCGATGGTCGTGGGCGCGCCCGAGATGCTCGGGAAGCTTGGCGATCTGGCGTCGCTTCAGCTCGGGCAACCGGCGGCGCACGTGGAGCTGGTCGCCAGCGGGCCGTACGAGATCGAACAGTGTGAGTCGGCCGATGGTGCGGGTGAAGGGGGCGTTGGCGCCGGTTCCGCGGCCGAGGCCGATCTCGGAGGCCAGATCGGCGGGGCTGCACAGGAACCCGTCGGGGTCGTGGTCGAACGCCGTGGCGAATCGACGCATGATCCAGGTTCCGGATGGACCGAGGATGCCGAGCCAATAGTCTTCGACATAGGTCGAACGAGGGTCGTGGCCAGTGCCGTCGATGTCGGGTTCGTCCCAGGGAAGGACGGTGAGGAGGTCGGGCAGGGCGGCCGTGGGCATGATGGGCTCCGAGGTAGGGAGAACGATGGTGTCGGGAACAATCGCTGAGACCGGGGAAGCCTCGGCTATGGTCCCTCAGGTTTTTGGATATTTCAACCCCTTTCGTGATTTTCCGTGTTCCACGTCCGCCGTCGGGGGTCGGGGCGGGTGGCGATGAACGAGGCAGTCGTTCGACGGGCGGCCGTGCTGGTGGCCGAGGCCCAACGCATCGTGGTTCTCACCGGCGCGGGTATCTCGACCGATTCGGGCATTCCCGACTTCCGTGGTCCGAACGGGCTCTGGACCCGTGATCCCGACGCGGAGAAGGCGTCGGACATCCGCTTCTATCTGGCCGACGCCGATCTTCGGCGGCGGGCCTGGGCCCGGCGCGCGGCAGGAACGCTGTGGGCGACCGTGGCCCCCAATGCCGGCCACCGGGCTCTGGTTTCCCTGGAGACCAACGGCAAGCTCGACGTCCTGGTGACCCAGAACGTCGACGAGCTCCACCAGCTCGCCGGATCGGACCCGGCCAGGGTCATCGAGATCCACGGGACGACCCGGAAGGCGGCCTGCCTCGACTGCGGCACGCGTTGGCCGATGGAGAAGATCCTCGATCGGGTCCGTGCCGGTGAGGACGACCCGCGTTGCGAGGAGTGCGACGGCATCGTGAAGTCGGCCACGGTCTCGTTCGGCCAGAGCCTGGTGGCGGCTGATCTGCTGGCGGCCGAGGAGGCGACGCGGCGGTGTGACCTCCTGCTGGCCGTCGGCACCAGTCTCCAGGTGTATCCCGTGAACAACCTCGTGCCGCTCGCCTCCCAGGCGGGCGCGCAGGTGGTCATCGTGAACGCCGAACCGACCCCGATGGATCAGTACGCGGCGGCGATCGTCAGGGGCTCGATCAGCGAGGTGCTGCCGATGATCGTCGGCGCAGAGGGTGGCACGGAATGAGCTCCGACCTCCGCGTGGTTTCAATACCCGACCGACTTGGTAGGGTTTGGTTTCCCGCCATCCGTGCGTGAGGGAGAATCGTTCCATGGCCACATTCCGAGATCTGCTCACCGAGGCGAAGGCTCGCATTCGGGAGGTCGACACCCACGGCGCCGAGGAGATCCTGGCGCAGCCCGGCGCCATCCTGCTCGACGTCCGTGAACCCGACGAGTTCGAGCAGGGGGCGATCCCCGGAGCGGTGCACATTCCGCGGGGCCAGCTCGAGTCCAACGTCGAGAACCGCATACCCGACCGGGCCGCGACGATCGTGGTCCAGTGCGCCGGAGGTGTGCGCTCGGCCTTCGCGGCCGACACGCTCCAGCAGCTCGGATACACCGACGTCGTGTCGATGGACGGCGGGTTCAACAAGTGGAAGGACGAGGGACGGGCCTGGTCGACTCCACGCACCCTCGACCCCGGACAACGCAATCGCTACCAGCGGCACCTGCTTCTGCCCGAGGTCGGCGAAGAGGGACAGCTGAAGCTGCTCGACGCCAAGGTGCTGCTCCTCGGTGCCGGTGGTCTCGGGTCTCCTGCGGCGCTGTATCTGGCCGCGGCCGGGGTGGGGACCCTCGGCATCGTCGACATGGATGTCGTCGACGAGTCGAACCTCCAGCGTCAGATCCTCCACAATCTCGATCGCATCGGCCATCGCAAGGTCGACTCGGCCAAGAAGACCCTCACCTCGCTGAATCCCGACATCGACGTCGTGACCTACGACGTGCGTCTCGATGCCTCGAACATGGAGGACGTCATCAGCGGCTACGACGTGGTGGTCGACGGCGCCGACAACTTCCCCGTGCGCTACATGCTCAACGACGCGTCGGTGAAGCTGGGCATCCCCGTGGTGCACGGCTCGATCTTCCGCTTCGAAGGTCAGATGACGGTGTTCGACCCGAGGAACGGTCCCACCTACCGCGACATGATTCCGGAGCCACCGCCCGCCGAGCTGGCTCCCAGCTGTGCCGAGGCCGGAGTGCTCGGCGTGCTGCCGGGCATCGTCGGCTCGATCCAGGCGCTCGAGGCGATCAAGATCATCCTCGGCTACGGCGAAACCCTCGCCGGCCGCCTGCTCACCTTCGACGCGACCGAGATGAGCTTCCGTGAGTACAAGCTCAACATCGATCCGACCAACGAGATCACCTGGGTCAATCGCAGTCGAATCGTCGTGAGCGAGCTCGACGGCCTGTGCGCGCCGGTGCCTCTGGCTCCGCCCGTCAGCTGAGCTCTGGCGCCCCCGCCGCTCGACGAGCCCATAGTCGTCCGAGGGCCATGTAGAAGAGAACCGCAGTCACCTCGACCACGATGTTGATGACGCGATGGGCGACCGAGGCCCCCACGCTCGACACCGCCGCACCGGAGATCAGCCCGACGAGCACGGCCTCGCGAACCCCGACGCCGCTGGGAAGGGGCAGTACCACGAAGCCGGCCGTCCACGCCACCATGAACACCACGACGAGTGACACCAGGTCGGTGTCGGTCCCGAGCGGCTGCACGAGCACCGCGTAGCCGAGGGCGGTCGCTGTCAACGACACGGCGTTCCACGCTGCGCTGACGAGGATGGCGCGTTGCGACGGCAGATCGTCGGGCGGAGGTACCCGTCGGAAAACGCGACCGGCGATGCTCACCGCTGCGGCCATCAGCGGTCGCCAGAGGACCAGCGGCGACGCGAACCCGACGAGGCACAGCACGCGCGCCCATCCGGGAAGCGCGGTGTCGGCGAGCGACAACGCGCCGACGGCCACCCCCCCGGTTGCCACGACCGACAGCGCGATCACGGGAAGCCCCAGCGCCAGACGCGATGTGCTCACCTGGTCGCTGCGGGACATCGCGACCATGCCGGTGACCTGCACCAGGCCCCCGCCGGGAACGTACTTTCCGAGCTGGGACAACAGCATGGCGCCGGTCAGCGTGCGTCGCTGGGCGGGAGCCTCGAACAGCGCCACCCATGCCCTGGTCGCCGTGTAGAGCCAGACCGCGGCACACAGCGCGGCGAGCACCCATCGTCCCGGTGGGGGCAGCACCTCCTCGTCGGCCTGCCCCAACGCCGCCCAGAGCGCCAGCCCCGCGGCGAGGAGGCCGCCGACCAGGAAGC
The DNA here is from genome assembly GCA_024638845.1 of Acidimicrobiales bacterium. Classification (GTDB taxonomy): domain Bacteria; phylum Actinomycetota; class Acidimicrobiia; order Acidimicrobiales; family JAHEJN01; genus JAHEJN01. The sequence goes on from JAHEJN010000008.1 coordinate 46,883, forward strand.
TGCCGACCAGGAGGCGGCGTGTGAGCACGGTGCGTTCGCTCACGGCGCGACGCGAGCCGTACCGACGAGGCCAGGGCCCAGATGGCGGAGGGGATTGAAGCGCTGTACCAGGCGGAATGGCCAGGTAGCGACATCGACGAGGGCGCCGGCCCACGACGGTGGTTGGCGGAGCCGCCCGCTTCCGGCCGTTCGATCGGCGACCGCATCGGGTAACTCACCGCTGCGGCGCTGATCCCGCCGTGCGAGCAGGTTCCGCGCCCATTCGAGGAGATAGCCGAGAGGGAAGCCGTAGGCCCGGACCTCGATGTCGACCAGGCCGGCGCCGGCCAGCAGGTCGTGCAGGTCCGACGGGTCGTAGCGGCGGAGATGGCCGACCCCGACATCGGCGGCGGCGAAGCGGTGACGGTGGGCGGGCACCGATACGAGGACGAGCGCCCCCGGCCGCAGATGCGCCACCCACCGGGCCAGCTCGCCGGCGTCGTCGTCGAGGTGCTCGAGTACCTCGAAGGAGGTCAGGAGATCGAAGTCGGTGTCGGTCACACTCTCGATCGACGCCACCATGCGACCCGACGACGACACCCGGCCGGCCGCCGTTGCTCGCGACCGGTCGTCGGGCTCGACGCCGACGTAGTCGCCGAGCCGGTCGAGGCGGGCGGCAACGGCGCCCGACCCGGCACCGACCTCGAGGATCTTGTTCGGCGGTGCCATCCGATCGAGCTTTCGCTCGATCACGTCCCACCGCAGCCGGGCGGCGGGGGACAGCGCAGGAAGACTCATGCCTCCGCGAACCCCAGGGCACGCACCAATGGTCGGCAGACGGACTGCGGCCGGAACGAATCGGCCAGTCGGGCGGCTGCCTCGCGGAGCTCGGCCAGACGTGCCGGGTCGTCGGCCAGCTCGGCGAGCGTTGCCGCGAGCTCGTGTCCGTCGCCCGCAGCCACGTAGGCCGCTGCGTCGTCGAGGACCCGCCGCTGCGGCGGCGTATCGGCCGTCACGATGGCGCAACCCGCCGCGACCCCCTGGAACACCTTGTTGGGCACGACCCGAGCCGCCTTGGGCGTCGTCCCGAAGATGCCGAGACACACGTGGTGCTCGTTGACCACGGCGGCGAGCTCGCTCGCCTCGACCCAGTCGATCCAATCCACCACCTCGCGGGACGAGGTGCCGGCGAGGCGTTCACAGCCAGCTCGGTCCTGGCCGTCGCCGATCATCGTGAACGAGATGTCACGGCGATGGTCGAGGGCACCGATGGCCTCGCCGATCGCGTGGGTTCCCTGGAGTGGTGTGTACAGCCCGAAGAAGACCACGCGCAGCACGTCGCCAGGGAGAGCCGGATCCCGGAACCACGACAAGGGCGCGCCGACGGGGACCACGATCGGGTTCTCGGCCGGGCACGTCGCAGCCTGCTCGGTCGTGTCGACGAGGACGACATCGGCGGCGGCCACGGCCCGACGGTCGATCGACGAGAGAAGTCGGGCGATCATCGACGAGGCGGCGACGCCGCGGTCGACCGAGGTGTCGCCGAGGCCGACGAGGTAGTCGAGGACGATGGGCGCCCCGAAACGGCGGCGCGCCAGATGCACGTCGAAGTGGCCGAGATACCCCACGACCACGATGTCGGCGGTCACGTTCCTGCCCCTGCGCCAGAGCGCCAACCAGGCGCGGGCGATGCGCCAGGCCAGAGCGGGAGCCTTCCACGGCCTGGCGAGCAGCTCGACACGGGCCCCCGTCGGGAAGTCGAGCCGTTCGTTGATCTCGACCACGTCGAAGCCGTGGGCAGCCAAGCCTTCCTGCAGCACGCTGACGCGAGGATGGACGCCGACGTCGTAGGTGCCGAAGAAGACGGCGGTCGGTTGACCCTGCACGGTGCGCGAGCGTAGTGGCGCGACCCATGTGGGCGGTCGACGCAAGGGCCGACGCATCCAACCGGTAGCATCGGCGCCTGTGAAAGGTCTGATTCTGTCGGGCGGTGCCGGGACCCGGCTACGGCCGATAACCCACACGAGCGCCAAGCAGTTGGTTCCCATCGCCAACAAGCCCATCCTCTTCTACGGCATCGAGGACATGGCCGCGGCCGGTATCTCCGAGATCGGCATCATCATCGGCGACACCGGAGACGAGATCCGCGAGGCCGTGGGCAACGGATCGGAGTTCGGTGTCTCGATCACCTACATTCCCCAGGACGCCCCGCTCGGTCTCGCTCACTGCGTCCTGATCGCCCGTTCGTTCCTCGGCGACGACGACTTCATCATGTACCTCGGCGACAACATGCTCGAGCAGGGTCTGGTCGACTTCGTTTCGCGTTTCGAGACGGAGCGCAAGGCGAATGCCGGCACCAGTGCACCCGCGGCCCAGATCCTGTTGGCCAAGGTTCCCAACCCGACCGCCTTCGGCGTGGCCGAGCTGTCCTCCGACGGAGGATCGGTGGTACGGCTGGTCGAGAAGCCCGAGCATCCACCATCGGACCTCGCGTTGGTCGGCGTGTACCTGTTCGACTCCTCCATCCACGAGGCGGTGGCCGCCATCGAGCCCTCCGATCGGGGCGAGCTCGAGATCACCGACGCCATCCAGTGGCTCATCGACGCCGGCCGCCGGGTTCGTCACGAGGTGCTCGAAGGGTGGTGGATCGATACAGGCAAGAAGGATCCGCTGCTCGAATGCAATCGTCTGGTGCTCGACGTGTTGTCGCCGCGAAACGACGGCACCATCGACGCCGCCTCGAAGGTCGAGGGCAAGGTCGTCATCGAGGAGGGTGCAGTGATCGTGAACTCGACTCTCCGGGGCCCCCTGGTCATCGGCAGGAACACTCGTATCGAGCACAGCTACATCGGCCCGTTCTCCTCGGTTGCGAACAACTGCTTGGTGCAGGATTCCGAGCTCGACCACAGCGTCGTGTTGCGCAATTCCACCATCATCGGCATCCCGCGTATCGTCGATTCGCTCATCGGCCGCAACACCACTGTGCAGCGATCGGCCGAGCGGCCCCAAGCCACCCGGCTGATGCTGGGCGACGACTCCCGAGTCGAGGTGGTCTGAGTGCCCGAGCTGCATCCTCATGCCGACATCGACGGCGTCGTCGTCGTCGAGCCCGACATCCACGGTGACGAACGCGGCGTGTTCGTCGAGACCTACCGGCGTAGCTGGTTCGGGGGCCAACGCGAGATGATCCAGGGCAACCGCGCCGATCGTCAGGCCGGAGCCATCGTCGGGCTGCATTATCACCTGCACCAGAGCGACTACTGGTACGTGCCGTTCGGGTCGTGTCGGGTGGTGCTCCACGATCTCCGCGAGGGCGGCCCCACCGACGGCGCCACCGTCTCCATCGACCTCGGTCTCCAGCCCGACGGCTCGTTCAGCCACAACGGCATCTACATCCCGCCTGGGGTCGCCCATGGCTTCTCGGCGCTCACCGACATGACCATCACCTATCTCGTCGACGGCTACTACAACCCTGCCGACGAGCTCGGCGTGGCCTACGACGACCCCGAGATCGGAGCCGATTGGGGGGTCGACGACCCGGTACTGTCCGCTCGCGACCGGTCCAATCCCCGGCGAGCCGACATCGCGCCTCAGTGGCGTCCCCACCCGGGCCTTCGTACGACCTGACTCTGGAGAAGCAACGACAATGCGCGTCCTCGTCACCGGCGGTGCCGGCTTCATCGGATCGAACTTCGTGCGCTGGCTGCTCGCCAACCGCGACGACGAGGTCACGGTGTTCGACGCGCTGACGTATGCGGGGAATCTGGCCAACCTGGCCGATGTCGCCGACGACGTGCGGTACTCGTTCGTGCACGCCGACATCTGTGATCGGGCGGCGATGCTCGCCGCGATGGACGGACACGAGCTGGTGGTGCACTTCGCCGCCGAGAGCCACGTCGATCGCTCGATCGTCGCCCCCGACGAGTTCGCCCGCACCAATTGCCTCGGCACCAACGTCGTGTGCGATGTTGCCCGCCAGGTTGGCGTGCAGCGGCTCCTGCACGTCTCCACCGACGAGGTGTACGGCTCGGTCGAGGAGGGTTCGTCGGTCGAGACCGATCCCCTCGAACCCCGCTCGCCCTATTCGGCGTCGAAGGCCGGCAGCGACCTCATCGCCCTTTCGTACCACGCCACCCACGACCTCCCGGTGGTGGTGACCCGGTCGTCGAACCAGTTCGGCCCGTACCAGTACCCCGAGAAGGTCATCCCGCTCTTCGTCACGAACCTGCTCGATGGCCTGAACGTGCCGCTCTACGGCGACGGGCTCAACATCCGCGACTGGCTCTTCGTCGAGGACAACTGTCCCGGGCTCGACCTCGTCCTGCGCCGCGGCGAGGTGGGCGAGGTGTACAACATCGGCGGCGGCAACGAGATCACCAACCGGGTTCTGACCGACCGCATCCTGGAGTTGTGCGGCGTCGACGAGTCGCGCATCACCTACGTCGACGATCGCCTGGGTCACGATCGCCGTTACAGCATCGACACCGCCAAGATCAACGCCCTCGGTTGGTCATCGGAGCGCCCGTTCGACGATGCCCTCGAGGCCACCGTGGCGTGGTACCGCGACAACCGCGCCTGGTGGGAGCCGCTCAAGACCGCATGAGTCGGTTGTGAGCGACCTCCCACCGGTTCTCGTCACCGGGTCATCGGGCCAGCTCGGCACCGACGTGGTGGCTGCTTTCGGTGATCGCGCCATCGGTGTCGATCGCGCCACCCTCGACATCACCGACGAGGCCGCCGTCGGCAAGTTGATCGAGGCGGTCGAGCCGTCGATCATCGTGAACTGTGCGGCGTACACCGCCGTCGACGACTGCGAGACCAACGTCGAACTGGCCTTTGCCGTGAACGGCGTCGCTCCCGGGGTCCTCGCGGCGGCGGCGAAGTCGGTCGGCGCCCATCTCCTGCACGTGTCGACCGACTACGTGTTCTCGGGCACCAAAGCCGACCCCTATGTCGAGACCGACCCCACCGATCCGCAGTCGGTCTACGGTCGATCGAAGCTCGCAGGCGAACGGGCCGTCGGCCCCGATGCCACCATCGTGCGCACGTCGTGGTTGTGTGGCGAGCACGGGCCCAACATGGTGAAGACCATCCTGCGACTGGCCGACTCGCACCCGCACCTCACCTTCGTCGACGACCAGCGAGGCCACCCGAGCTTCGCCGCCGACATCGCACCGGCGCTGGTCGAGCTGGCCGATGCACGAATGGCGGGCATCTTCCACCTCACCAATCAGGGTGTGGTGTCCTGGTACGACTTCGCACGTGAGGTCCTTGCGACCGCCGGTCACGACCCGGCTCGGGTCTCGCCGTGTGCAACGGCCGATCTCGATCCCCCGCGCCCTGCGCCACGTCCGGCCAACTCGGTGCTCGACAACGCAGCCTGGCGAGCCGCGGGTAGAGCTCCGACCCGCGATTTCCGTGAGCCGCTCCGTGAGCTCATCGCGATCCTCACCTGAGAGGCCGGCGACACGACGCGTCAGTTCGGCTCGAAGCTCCACGCCCTCATCCTCAGCGGGAACGTGTTGTAGAACAGCGGCACTGTGGTCCGGGCTTCGCCCCATTGCGTGACATCGGCTGCGACGACGCCGATGGGCTCGAGCCGCGCCGGATCGAGATTCGGCGGCAGGTCATCGGTATGGGTGAACACGATCAGGCGGTCTCCCGGGAATGCGTCGGCGATCCGATCGAGGTCGTTGGGCGTCGGCTCGGCTCGCAGCGTGAGGCTGTTGCGATCGTGGATGAACCACATGGCCCCGGCGGCCAGGGTGCTCGGAGAAACGAGGCTGGTGGGTGACTCCCAGACGAGCACGACGTCGTCGCCACCGGCAAGATCCTCGACCTGTTCCAGGAACCCGCCGGATCGGTCCCACTCGCGGTACCCGATCAGCCGGTGCGACTGGTAGAGCTGTGTGCCGAGCACCAACGTCAGACACCCGATGGCAACCAGACGGCCGACCCCCTGCCAGCGACCGCGGCGCACCAGCAGCCAGACTGCGGCGACGGCGATCACGATGGCGATCACGGGCACGATGGCCGGAACGAATCGTCGTCCCCACCACATGAGGCGCGGGGAGATCCGCGCCTTCCAGATGTAGACCGGAAGCAGGGCCAGACCGGGCGCGAGGAGCACCCACGCATTGCGGCGGCGGTGGATGACGACGACGACGGCGACACCGATCCAGAACAGGACCAGCCCGGCCGGATTGAAGAAAAAGAACAGCCGGCGCAGGTTGACCTCGTCGAGGGTGGCGAGCTCGGGACGATTGGGCAAGCGCTGGATGGCCTCACCGAGAAGGCGCGGGCGGAGGCCCGAGAACGCAGCCCAGGCCCCGACGACGAGCAGTGTGGCCACGGCCAGTCGGTGCAGAGCAGCCTGCGAGCGCGGAACCAGCCGCGGGAGGAGATCGGGAGCGAATCGTCGTACCCCGAATCCGGCCACCAGAGCTGCGACCGCCAGCGCCACCACCACCCGATCCGACGGCACGCCGTTGCGGCTGGCGTACGCGGCGTTTCTCTCGTATGCCTGGAACCACACCCACGGGAGCGGGGCGATCAGGCCGATCGATCCGGCCACGATCAGGCGAGTGTCGACGAAGGTGGCCACGGCGAAAGCAATGGCGCCGACGGCCAGGAGGACGATCAGGACTCCATCGGGTCGGTTGAGGAAGCTGATCGACGCGAGTACCCCGGCCAGGAGCGCGAACGGTGCCCAGTTCGTCTCCATGGCGAGGATCACCAGCAGTGCGATCCCCGCCAGCACGAGCTGGGCGAGGGTCTCGGTGCTGGGCCACTTGGCGAAGAAGATGTTGACCATGTTGGTCGCCATGACCACGCCGGCGATGCCCGCGACCACGATCCCGAACGCTCGGCGCGTTACCGCCGTCAAAGTGCCGATCGAGATGAGGCCGATGATGGGATTCGCCTGTAGCACCGCCGTCGAGCCGAAGACGAGCTTCACGGAGGCGAGGAGGGAGGGGAACATGTGGAAGAACTGCGGCAGGGCCGCCACCCGGTCGTTCGACGAGTACCAGTAGCCGGCGAACCGGCCGCCCTGCGGGTAGCCGCCGTCGAACCCGGTGAGGCGAACGCCGACTTCGTCGGGTATCTCGGTCGAGCCGTGGCGGGCGATGGCAAAGGCATGGGTTGCGTAGACCCCGGGGTCCTTGTCGCCGAACAGGTAGTCGGCACCGGGTAGGTAGAAGACGGCGGCGATCAGACAAGCGAGGAGCACGATCACGTCGCCGTGGTCGTGCACCACCGGCGGTGGAGGCCATCGGCGGAACCCGACGCCGACGATGACGGTGCAGACGACGGCCACGACCAGGAGCGCGCCGCGAGTGAGAAGCCCCACGATGGCGAGGCCGAGCGACGCCCAGCCGGCTACCGCGATCGAGGCGATCAGCGCGCAGAGGATGGCCTCGGAGAGTGTGATGGAGCTTTGCGGCCCGCGATCGAGGTCGAGCGCGCGAAGCCGCGAGAGCAGGCGGTTCACTCGTCGGCTGGCGCGGGTTCGAGCAGCAGCTGACAACGAGGCGGCATCGGGCGAGCTTAGCCCTCGTCGTCGGAGGTGAGTGAGTCGGGTGGGCCCGTGGTAAACATCCCCCCATGAGCCAACCTCGCGTCCGCGTGGTCGTGCTGAACTACAACGGCGGACGCCTACTCGAGCGCACGTTTTCGGCTCTCGAGGCCACGGTGTGGCCACGCGATCGACTCGATCTGGTGATGATCGACAACGCGTCGACCGACGGTAGTCGTCAGCTGGTTGCCGAGGCCTTCCCGTCGGTCTGCATCATCGACTCACCGTCGAACACCGGGTTTCCCGCCAACAACCTCGCCCTCACCTCCTTGGCCGAGGTCGATTTCGTCGCTTTGGTGAACAACGATGCCTTCGTCGAGCCCGACTGGCTGGCCCCACTGGTGGCCGGTTTCGACGACGACCTGCGCGTCGGTGCGACCTGTCCGAAGATCCTCCTGGCGTCACGATTCGTCGACGTGACCCTCGAGACTCCCGCCATGGCCCCGGCACCCGGTGACCCTCGTTCGCTGGGAGTCCGGCTCGTGGCCGTGACCGTCGACGGTGTCGATGTGCTGGGCGCCGTGTCCGGTGATGCGGTTCACGGCATCGAGCACGATTCCGAGCACCGGCGGTTTCGGTGGACATCGTCGGGAGGCGTGCTGTCGATACCGGTCGCCGATCAGGAGTCCGAGGGCCCCTGGCTGGTCGAGATCGAGGCAATGCGGGCCGACCGCGTCGAGTCGATGGTCTTCACCACCGAAACCGGTCGTGTGGTCACCAATGTCGACACCCTCCCCGCCACGATCTCCTTCGAGGTGTCCGGCCCGACCTACTCACTGGTCAACAACACCGGATCGGTGGTGATGACCGACGGGTCGGGTGCCGACCGCGGCTATCTCCAACCCGACGGACCGGCCTTCGACCAGCCCCGAGAGGTGTTCGCGTGGTGTGGCGCTGCGGTGTTGTTCCGGCCCGAGTACCTGACCGACGTCGGCCTCTTCGACGAGCGTTTCTTCCTGTACTACGAGGACATCGACCTCTCGTGGCGGGGTCAGCATCGCGGGTGGCGCTATCGCTACATCCCCGAATCGCATGTCCGTCATCTCCATGCGGCCACGTCGGTCGAGGGCTCCGACACGTTTCGGCACTACACCGAGCGGAATCGTCTGGCCACGTTGACCAAGAACGCGCCGGGCCCCCTGGCCTGGCGATCACCACTCCGATTCCTGTGGTCGACCGGTGCCTATGCCCACCGTGACATCGTGGGTCCGCTGCTACGGGGCCGCCGGCCGCAGTTCTCCCTCGTGGGGTCGCGACTCCGGTCCTTCGGCGGCTGGGCCGCGATGCTGCCGTATCTGCTCGGAGAACGTCGGCGGATCCGTGGCGGGAGTGTCCGGACCGAAGCCGAGCTCGACGCGAAACTGTCGGTGACCGCCCAGGTCGAGCCCACATGAGGGTCGGAATCCACAATCGATACTGGTCGACGATGGGAGGCGGCGAGCGCTACGCGGCCGGGATGGCCGAGGCGCTGGCCCCCCACCACGACGTCGTGTTGTTCGCGGGCGAGGTCGTCGATCGCGACCTGCTCGAGGAACGTCTCCACGTCGATCTGACCGGTGTCACCGTCGAGGTGGTCGGCACCGACACCGAGACGGCCGAGGCGGCAGCCGGCACCGTCGACGTGTTCATCAACTCCTCGTACATGAGCAGGCTTCGCAACCGCGCCGACCACGGCATCTACGTGGTGCACTTCCCGTCGGGTCCGCCGAAGCCTCCGGGTTGGATGACGCCGCTCGTCGCGGCTGGTCGGCGACTGGTCGGAGAGGACGGCACCGGCATGAGCCTGGAGAGCGGCTTCGACGAGCCCGAGTGGCTGCTGCAACGTCAGGGCTCGTGGATCGCCGACCGGGCGCACGTCTCGCTCGACCTTCCCTCGGGCCGCCACCATCTGGTCTTCGACATCGCGCGGATCATGCCCGAGGGTCTGTCTCGGATCCAGCTCGACATCACCGGCCGTCAAGATGGGAGGGTCATCGGTTCAGCTTCGGCCGAGATCGGTCCCCGCCGTTCGCGATGGGCGTCCAGAGTGGCCAAGGTCGACCTCGAGATCGACGTTGCCCGATCGGGACCGGTCGAGATCGAATTGCGCACCGCAGCTACCGCGTCGGTCGGCGGTCGCCATCTGGGTGCGGCGGTGGTGGGCATTGGCGTCGGTCGTGGTGTTGCGGCGCGGCTTCGGGGCGCCTATCCGCAGCTGCTGGCCGACCGCCACTGGCTCGGCTACCTGTCGAGCTACGACAAGATCGTCTCGAACTCGGAGTACGGCCGTGACCACGCCGAACGGTTGTGGCGTTGCGAGGTGACCGCGCTCCAACCCCCGGTCACCATGCATCGCCCGGGTGACAAGCAGCCGATCATCTTGTCGGTTGGCCGGTTCTTCGCGGCCAGGGCCGGCCACTCGAAGAAGCAGCTGGAGATGGTCCAGGCGTTCGGCCGCCTCGTCGAACGCACCGGCACCGACTGGCAGCTGCATCTGGTCGGCGGGGTCGACGACGAGGGCGGGCGCTACCTCCGGCACGTCCGCGAGGCGTCCGCCGGGCTGGCGGTGGTCTTCCACGAGAACGCCACCGGCGCCGAGGTCGCTCAGCTGTACGGCGAGGCGTCGATCTACTGGCACGCTGCCGGCTTCGGCGAGGACGCCGAGCGTCACCCCGATCGGCTCGAGCACTTCGGAATCACGACGGTCGAGGCCATGTCGGCGGGAGCCGTGCCGATCGTGATCGGTGCCGGCGGTCAGCTCGAGTCGGTCGAGCACGGCGTGACCGGGCTTCACTGGACCACCATCGACGAGCTCGTCGATCACACCGCGAAGGTCATCGCCGACGCCGACTATCGGGCCGAGCTGGCCGGCGCGGCCCGGGCCGCTGCTCCTCGGTTCTCGCCCGATGTGTTCGCGAGGCGGGTGAACGAGCTGGTCAGCGAGGTGACACGGGGTTGACCGCCCGCCTGGGAGCGGCCGCCGGCTGATGATGCCACTTCGTGTCGATCACCATGGGAACCGATCGGGCCTGGGTGGCGGTCGTCGACTGGACGCCGATGGCGAGGTCGATCGCCGAATCGTGTCGGTCGAGCAGCCGGCGTCCGTCGACGCTGCGCAACGCCAGCGTCCACGTGTAGAGGCCGTCGCCGATGGGTGGATCGTCGACGGCCAGCGTGACGTCGATGTCGCCGTTCCCCGGCTCGAGGACGAGGACCTCGGCCGACGAGACATAGGCGAGCACCGACGTGTCGGTCGCCCGCAGTGTGGCGGCCAGGACCGCGGGTTCGCTGAGCTTGTCGGTGGCAACGGTCACGGCGAGGCGGAACGACTGGCGGACGTCGGCGGCGACGATGGGTCTGCCGTCGAGGTCGAGCAGCTTCGTCGACTTCACTGCTCCCAGGGAAGCCGACAGATCGGACTCGTTGGAGTCGCTGAGCTCGTGCATGCGGGTGCGGTAGTCGTCGAGCACGTACTCGACGTCGCCGATGGCGCGGACCCGGCCGTGTTCGAGGGAAACGGCGGTGTCGCACATCGAGCGAACCGCAGAGAGGTCGTGGGCGACGATCACGATGGTTGCGCCCGACGAGATGAGCGAGCGCATCTTGTCGGCCGACTTGCGTCGGAAGTTCATGTCGCCGACCGACAGCACTTCGTCGACCAGCAGGATCTCGGGGTCGAGGGTGGTCGCGACCGAGAAGCCGAGCCGTACGACCATGCCCGACGAGTACGTCTTGATGGGGTTGTCGATGAATCGCTCGAGCTCGGACCACGCCACGATGTCGTCGTACCGTCGGTCGATCTCACGTTTGGATAGCCCGAGTATCGAGCCGTTCATGTAGATGTTGTCGCGGCCGGAGAGCTCCGGATGGAAACCGGTACCGAGCTCGAGCAGGGCTGCGAGGCGACCATGGACCTCGATCGAACCCTCCGACGGCGTCAGGATACGGGACAGGCATTTCAACAACGTGCTCTTTCCCGACCCGTTGGGCCCGACGAGGCCGAGCACCGAGCCACGGTCCACGTCGAAGGAAACGTCGTCGAGCGCCCGGAACTCCTCGTAGCTTCGCCGCCGTTTCAGCTTGACGATCGCCTCTTTGAGCGATGTCTGCTGGGCGTGCTCGAGACGAAAGGTCTTCGTGACGTGGCTCAGACGGATGGCGGACTCCATGCTCAGATCCGATCGACGATCGAGTCTTGGAGACGTGAGTGGGCGATGACACCGATCAGCATGGCGAGCGCAGCCGAGACGGCCATGCCGGCGAAGTCGGTGAGCGCGGGCGCACGCAGATCGAACAACAGGGCGCGGTAGCCCAGGATGAACCACAACATCGGGTTGAGCTTGTAGATGGTCTCGACCGGAATACCCCAGATCTCGCGGTTCTCGTCGGCGATCAGTGACAACGGGTAGATGATCGGGGTCAGCCAGAACCACAGGCGCGTGAACAGGGTGACCACATGTTCCACGTCGCGGTAGAGCGCATTCAGCGGTGCCAGCGCCAGCCCCAAACCGAGCACGAACAGGAAGTGCAGCGCCAACACCGGTATCAGGAGGGGTATCCAGAGCACCGCCCACGCCTGCCAGAAGACGCCGAGGATGACGATCAGCGCGGCGAGCTCGATCAGGAACTCGATGAACGAGGCGATGAGCGTAGAGGTAGGGAACACCCATCGAGGAAGGTAGACCTTGCGGATCAGCGCCTGATTCGAGACGTAGGAGCTCGTCTCTGCGGTGATGGCCACCTGGGTGAACTGCCACGGAATGATTCCGGCCGCGAGGAACAGCCCGTACGACGTGAGCCCGCTCGGGTCGCCGACTGCGGCCCGACCCTTGAGAATCAGCGAGAACACGGCGGCGTAGACGCCGATCGTGATGACGGGGCTGATCATCGACCACCCGAACCCCAGTACCGAGTTCTTGTACGACGACCGAAGCTGCTTGAGCGCCAGGTTCATGACGAGCTCACGCAGGCGCATGCTCTGGCCCTCATGACGGTGGGCCTGTCGGCCTCTGAAGAGCGCAGTCATCGCCGTCGAGTGAGGAGCCTTGTTCGAGCCACGTTGTGCCCGACGCAGTCGGGATCGGCCAGCGACGACGTGATTGAGAACATCGCACTGACGCTACCGCAGTGGCGGAACGCCGCCTCGCACACCGAGACCGTGCCGGGAATCGCACTGCGGCTCGTCGGCGAGCGGTAGTGTCAGCCTTGGCGCATCACGCCGTCGTGCACTGCGACTTCGGTCGTATGTCCTCGTGATCGCCTCCCCGGAATATGAGCACCCTCACCATCACCGTGGTCGTCCCGGTCTATTCCGGTGCGGCATACCTCGAACGACTCGCCGAGACAATCGACGCCGAACGAGCGGCGTGGGAAGACGGCGCGACGCCCTTTCGATTGGAGCAGGCAGTTTTCGTTGCGGACTCCCCGGTCGACGACTCACCCGAAGTACTCGAACGTCTGTCGCGGCAGTATGCGTGGCTCGATGTGGTCACCCTGGCCAGGAACTTCGGGCAACACCCGGCGACGATAGCCGGCATCCTGCACTCGTCTGGCGACTGGATCGTCACCCTCGACGAGGACCTCCAGCATCGGCCCGAGGACATCCCCAAGTTGTTGCGCCGTGCCGCCGAGACCAGCCTCGACGTCGTGTACGCGCAGCCCGACGCGTCGGTCCACCGGGGATATCGTGATCTCGCTTCGCGTGTCTACAAACGTCTGGTGATGAGCGCGACAGGCATTCCGCAGGTCGGCTGGTTCAACAGCTTCCGGTTGATGCGGGGCTCGGTGGCGCGAGCGGCAGCCGCAGTCAGCGGACACGAGACCTATTTCGACGTCGCCCTCACCTGGTTCACCGATCGGTACGGCACCGAGCGCTTGCCGCTCGTCGATGAGCGCTACCGATCGAGCGGCCGCAGCGGTTACGGCTTTCGAAGCCTCGTGTCGCACGCACGCCGGATGATCGTGTCGTCGCAGCCCAAGGTGCTCCGCCTCGGGGCGTTGATCGGCCTGCTGGCCATGCTCATCGCGTTCGGGCTCACCGTGGTGGCGATCTTCACCCGCGCAGTCGACGCGGAATCGGTCGCGGTTCGTGGGTGGCTATCCCTCTTCGTCGGCATCGTGTTCTTCGGGGGTGTCATCAGTCTGTTGTTGGCCGTTGTGCTCGAGTACCTGACCAACGTGGTCCAACACACCCAGGGCAAGCCGACGTTCTTCGCCGTCGACCGGTCGAACGACGAGATGCTCCGCGAGTACTTCTCGAAACGCGATGCGGCTCCGATTCCCGACGGCTGACGTCGCCGCGACGGACGAGGGCCGGTTCGTGACCGTCCAGTTCGGGCTCGGCACGATCGGACGATGCATCGACTCCTCGCTCGCGTCGCTCATGCCGTCCACGATGGTGGACCTCGACGATGAGTGGGGAATCAGCGCGGCAGCCCGAACCAACAGGGTCTCCGAGGCGCTTGCGGTTGCCCAGCGGAAGGCTGGGCCTCTCTCGCGGGTGTCGGTAATATGGAGCGCCGGCGTCGCCGGGTTCGATTCCGACTACGCCGAGACCGCCGCAGAGCTCGACGCCTTCCGCGGCGTGGTCGAGGCAGTCCGGCAGTTCGCTGACTCGGGAACCGGTTGTGCGGTGGCCGTGCATCTGCTCAGCTCGGCCGGAGGCCTCTACGAGGGACAGACTCGGGTCGAGCCCGGCAATGCTCCGGATCCGCAACGACCGTACGGACAACTCAAGCTGGCTCAGGAAGCGGCGGTGCGGGAATTGGTCGGTGGGGTCGGCATCGACGTCTACCGACCCTCGTCGGTCTTCGGCTCCGTCTCCACGAAGAGCCGCCAGGGCCTTGTGCCGACGCTGGTCCGGAATGGCCTCCTCGGAAGGGTGACCACACTGAGTGGTGCAATCGGCACACAGCGCGATTATGTCTCGGCGCGGATGGTCGGTCGCCATATTGCTCGACGTGTACTCTCCGAGTCAGGGGTGGACCTCACAATCTCCCATCTCGTGGCGGCAAGACCACACACGGTCGGCGAGGTTCTTCGGATCGTCGAGCGAGCGCTACGACGCCGAGTCCTTCTCGCCGTGGCGCCGGCCGAGAACGCGGCGCCGATCACTTTTTCGGAGTCGATTCGTGCGGCTGATTTCGCGGCAGAGGATCTGCGAGTCGGCATCGAACAGGTGGCATCGGAGTACCTGGGGCGGTCGAGTCTCGCAGCCTGAGCGCCCGGTGGGTGTGGCGGGCGGTGATGCTCGGGCCGGTACGCTCTCCCCATGAGTTCGGGACTCCCACGTTTCCTTGCGACTGCGGGTCTGGACGAGCTTTGACCATCAAGGCACCGGTGGGTGACGCACCTACCGCCGTTTCTCCGGCGACGGCGTATCGTCGGGTGAGTCGATTCGTCGAAGCGCACGCGATGAGCGTCACCTTCGTCGCAGTCTGCGTCGCGACATCGATCGCTTTTGCCCCGCAGCTCTTCAACGACGCAGTATTCCCGTGGGACTTCCTGGGAGGCGCATCGACGGCACCCCCATTCGTCGCCGAGTCGATCGGTGAAGGCCGATGGCCGACCTGGTCGAACTTCGTGGGGTCGGGCCAGTCATTACCCCTCGACCCACAAAGCGGGCTGTACTACCCGCTCTGGTGGGTACTCGGCCTGCTCGATATCCCCTTGTCGGTCACGTTCCTCGCCAAGATCCACGTAGCGCACGTCGCCGTCGGAGCGATGGGCGTGGCGCTCCTTGCCAGGGCTCGGAAGGTTCCGGCGGCCTACCTACCGCTCGTAGCTGTCGCCTTCGTGATGTTCGGCGGGTTCTACAGCCAAGCTCAGCACGTGACCCACTTCCGAGGGTTCGCGCTCTTCCCGTGGCTGTTGTGGTCGCTCACGATCCCCGAGAGGGGTCTGCCGACTCGTCGGCTGGTTTGGCTGCCGCTCGTTGCGTGGCTGGCCGTTGCCAGTATCTATCCGGGGCAGCTCCCTGCGTTTGCGATTCTCGGCGGGGCGTACCTGGTCACCGAGTTCGTTCCACGACGTCAGCGCTTCCGCACCGAGAACGTCCGCACTGTGGTCGTCGCGATGCTGGCGAGCGTGGGGATCGCTGCAACCATGCTCATCCCGTACCTGGCGGCCACATCCGATCCGGATCTCATCTTCCGGCCGTTCCCACCGACCGTCGGCAATCTCGAGGTCGGTTCACTGCATGCGAGGGATCTTTTCGGCCTGATGGTGAGTAGCTGGGGGTTCGCCGCCGATGGGTCCATTCACTCCCTCTATGTCGGAGTGATCGTGCTCCTCGGCCTGAGTGGTCTGACCGGTCCGGTTCTGCGGCGCCAGCTGCCGCTCGTTGTCACGGCCTTGGTCGCCCTGGGGTTCGCTTCGATGGGTTCGGTTGACTTCATCGCCGAACAGATGCTGCGGGTCGACCTCGTGTTCGCGTCGCGATTCCCGGTGGCCGACTACAAGATCGGGCTGGTCGTCCCGATGCTCATCTTCAGTGCCTTCGGCTGGTCTGCGCTGATCCGTCGTGATGTCCCCATCGTGAGACCTCTCTGGGTCGCCGCCATCTTGTTGACGGCGGTCTGGGTGGCCCGAGACGTCGCCATCACCGATCCTGCTCGGCGATGGCCGTGGCTGCTTCTCGTTCTTGCGCTCGGCGTTGCCATCGCGGTGTGGGCACCGAGGCGAGAGCTGGTTGCGGTCGCGTGTCTGGTCGTCCTCGTGGGCTATGACGGCGTACGGGCCCACGCCGACCTGTACTTCACCGAGGGTCAATACAGCCCGTGGGTGGCCTACTTCGACGATGCCTCGCTCGACCGCTGGAGCAACGCTGCACACAACCTGGAGAATGCGCTCCGCGTGGAGCCCGAGATCCGTCCCGCTCGCATTCCACCGGTCCAACCGATCGAGGACAAGCCGAACGGACGACCACCTGACAGCTTCGGATTCCTCGCAACCGACTACTACGTCTCGAGCTACACGGCGAACGTGCCCTATGCACGGTTGGAAGCCCAGACCGACCCTGTTCTGTACGAGTATCTGCGTCAGCCATGGACTGCGTGGGTCGAACCGTGCGCCGGCGCGAACTGCCTCAGCGCCGACGGTGAGCTCCCTGCAGTGCGGGAGTGGGGCGACCCGAGTCCTCTTGTCCGTACGACGCGCTACGGCATCGACTCGATCGACTATGTCGTCGACACTCCGGAGCGGGTGCTGTTCATAGAGAACGAATTGAACTACCCCGGTTGGGGGAGCACCTCCGACAAGGTTTCGCCGGTAGATCACGACGGCGCGTTCCGGGCGTGGATTCTCGAGCCCGGCTCGTACAGCTTCACCGCTCGGTACCGTGACGAGGCGCTCGACGAGCAGATCGCTGCGTTCGTGGTGACGATCGCGCTGCTCGTTGCGCTCGGCGGATCGATGGTCTTCGAGCGACGACGTGACACGGTCGACGCATGACTGCTGAGTTGCGCCGAGTAGGACGCTCGCTGACCAGGCCGCAGGGCGTTCGTTTCGTACTGGTCGGTGCATTCAACACCGGGTTCAGCTACGTGGTGTTCTCGGTCGCGCTTCTCGTGTTCGGTGTGGGCTATCTGGCGGCTCTGGTGGTGGCGCATTTCGTGGCTGTCTCGGTTGCGTTCTTCCTGCATCGTCGCTACGTGTTCGACGCCGACGGGACCATGTGGGTCGACTTCGTGCGGTGCCATCTCGTCTATCTCAGCCAGTTGGCCATCACTGCCGTTCTTCTGGTCCTGCTCACCGAGATCGGCGGATTGCATCCCATGGTCGCGTTGCCCATCACCGTGGTGGTCACCACGGTTGGCAGCTACTTCGGTCACAAGTACATCTCGTTCCGACGCTGACCGGAGCCGGTGGCGTCGCGGCGAACACGGCCCGCTCCGCACCAAAGGTTGCCGACGGTCGATCGCTCCGATTGACTCGGGCGATGGATTACTTCGAGCTACTCGATCAGGTACATCGCGCCTATCGCCCTCGAGGCTATGTCGAGATCGGGGTCTCCCAAGGCGAGAGCCTTCGCCTGGTGCTTGACGGCACCCATGCCATCGGGGTCGATCCGGCTCCCCGAGTGAAGTACCCGCTCTCGTCGGGAACGGTGGTCGAGCCATGCACGTCGGACGACTTCTTCGCGCGCCGGGCGGCGACCGCAATGGGTGACCACCCGCTCGACGTCGGGTTCATCGACGGCATGCACTTGTTCGAGTTCGCGCTCCGGGATTTCGTGAATCTCGAGCGCCTGGCCAACGACGACACGGTCATCTTCATTCATGACTGTCTGCCGAATTCCGCCATCGAAGCCGAACGCAACCGGGCCTCGAGGCTCTGGACGGGCGATGTCTGGAAGCTTCTGGTGTTCTTGACCGAGCGGCGGCCTCACCTCGAGATCGTGGTCACCGAGGCACCTCCGACCGGGTTGGTGGCCGTCGGCGGATTCTCTGGCGAGCGCGGGGCCGACCTCGACGACGACGAGGTCGAGTCGGCGATCGAGGCGTACGTGAACCTCGGTTTCGAGGACTTCGAACGGTTCCGTGACGACAACCTCACGATCGTCGCCGGAACCCTCGACAGTCTCCGGCCCCTGTTCCCTGGCGCCCCGTGGCAGGATGTGAACGATGTGGCCGGTCTCGTCGCAGCCCGCGATGCCCGAGTCGTCGATATCCCGCTCTCTCGGCGAATCGTCGAGTCGCGAGCGGTTCACGATGCTCGCATTGCGCCGGCGGTGTTCCTGAACTGGTTGAAGTACCGACTCTGATGCTCGTCGCGGTCGTGTTCGGCAACCGCTGATCGATTCGACGACTACCCGAGGTCAGTCGATCTGACTGGCCGCCGTCGGGAGAGCCAGAAGTACAAGGCTCGACGCGCCGTGACGTCGAGGTGGTTCTTGAGTTGCGCCTTGCGCAGATGGAACGGCGCCGATTCCTCTTCGGCGAGGCGGCCGAGGAGCTTGTTCATCTCGTCTGCTTGTTGATGGGCGAGTCGAACGCTCCACTGTCCCGCCGATACGCGGAAATCACACACCACCTCGCGATCGCACCAGGCGCCCCCGATCTCCAGGAGACGAATCCACATGTCGACGTCGATCGTGTACGCAGCCGCAGCACTGAAACCGTCGGTCTGCTCGAATGCGTCGCGCCGGAACACGACCGCGCTGGGTTCGCCGATCACATTGGCTCCGGTTCGCAGGATCTCGGCGCGGACACTGCTGCCTGTCTGTTGGCCGCTCAAACGTCCGAGACCTCGACTCGCGAACAATTTGTGGCCCTGGTCGTCGACGATTCTGCGGCGAGAGGCCACCATCACCGACGACGGGCTCATGGACGCCGCAATGGCGAGTTGTCGCTCGAGAGCACGAGGATGCAACACGTCGTCTTGGCAGAGCAGCTTCACCCACGGGTGCGCGGCTGCATGGACGGCTGAATTCCATGCCACAGCCGCTCCGTGGTTCGCCCCGAGGTCGATGACGAGCGCTTCGGGCACGAGGTCGCGAACGATACGCAGGCTGCCATCGGTCGAGCCGTCGTCGACCACGACGATCTGTTCTGCTGGATGGCTCTGCGCGACGAGCGCTTCGAGGGTCGCGGGGAGCGTGGATTCGCCGTTGTAGATCGGCAGGCACACGCTGATCCGCGGCGCCTCTCGGGATTCCACCATCAACCCTCGTCGTCTCGACGGTTCTGGTGCTCGACGAGCCGATCGATCGTCGATGCAAGGATCGAACCCACGGCGGCCGGACCAGCATTGAGTTGGATCGCCTCGTAGCCGCCGGCCGCTGTCGCCTCCCACGCGTCCCGGCCGGTGTACAGCTCGACGACACGATCGACGAACGACTGGGCATCTTCGGTGGGGCGCAGGTCGAAGGGGCCGAGATCGAAGCCCTCGGCGGCTACTGGCGTGACCACGATCGGCACGCCCCGCGCCAGAGAGTCGCCGACCTTGCCCTTCATGCCTGCGCCGAATCGAAGTGGCGCCACCGACAGCCGAATCTGGTCGAACAGGCCATCGAGATCTTCGACCCAGCCATGAACCACGATGTCGTCGTGGCCGCCGGCGATGTCGGGCGGAACATCACTGCCGACGACGTGGGTTCGCACCCCTGGCAGGCGGTCGCGGAGCAGGGGCTGGATCTCCTCGACGATCCAGGCAATGGCATCCCGGTTCGGCGGGTGGGCCCAGCTGCCGACGAAGAGGAGACCGTGACGTTCGTCGAAGGGAGTCCGGCTGCGCTCTCGATCGTGGATGGTGGGGATGATCGCCACTTCGGCCCCGGGCCACCGATCGCGCATGATCGTGGCTTCTTCCTCGGTGACGGCGAAGGTCGTGTCGCACACGCGCACCAAGAGGTCCTCGATCTCGCCGATGACCTGTGACGACGATCGGGTGTTCTCACCGGTCTGGGCGGCCTGACGTTCCTCGCGGAGCTGGTGCAGGTCGACCATGTCGTAGACCACGGGGACCCCCGGGAGCGCGTTCCTCAGGATCGGGAGCCACTTGATGGCGACGTGGGGCCGGGAGAGGATGGCGAGGTCGAGGTCGTCCCCGTGTTCGGCTAGATAACCCATCGGATCGATCGATCCGTACGCGACCTCGATGCCCAGCGCCTGCAAGGGCACTTCGTAGGGCGAGTACTGGTACTGGTTGTCGGGGAAGAACCGAACCCGGAATCCCTGCTCGCGCAACAGCTCCAATATGATCGACATCCGCAATGAACCGGCATCACGATCCGGGGTGGGCACCATGTGATCGACCACGAGGATGCATGGGCCCGTCTCGCGGTCGGCCGCCCGGCGTACGTGATGACGGTCGGGTTCGTGCTGTCGGGTCAGCTGGGTCGACCACTTCTCCGCGAAGATGGCGCGGTTCGTCTCCTGGTGGGCCTTTGTGCCCGACTCGACGTCGGTGCCATGGGTTGCCCCTTCGTGATGGACGATGCGAGCCCGCGGTTGGTAGATCACCTTGAGCCCGAGCTCGCGAAGCCTGAAGCAAAGGTCGACGTCTTCGTAGTAGGCGGGCGCGTACCGTTCGTCGAAGCCGTCCAGTTCGTCCCAAGCGGTCCGGCGTACCGCAAGGCAAGCCGCCGAGCAGTAGTCGACCTCTCGGCGCCACATGACGTCGAACCGCTCGGACCAGCCGTCCTTGCCGTAGTTCCAGCCGGTGCTGTCATTCCAGACGATGGACCCGGCCTCTTGGAGGCGGCCGTCGGGGTAGACGAGCCGTGCGCCGACG
>JAHEJN010000048.1 GCA_024638845.1 Acidimicrobiales bacterium
CCTGCCGCGTCGAGGAGCGCCACCGTCTCCGCGAGCGGCAAACCCACCACGTTGCTGTAGCTACCGTCGATACGGGTGACCAGCGAACCACCGATGCCCTGGATGCCGTATCCGCCGGCCTTGTCGAGCGGCTCACCCGTCGCGATGTACCAGGAGATCTCGTCGTCGGTGAGCGAGCGGATCTCGACGGCCGTGGTGACCGTGACCAGCTGGGCCGCCGAGGGGGTCACCACGGCGAGTCCGGTGACGACATCGTGAACACGGCCCGACAACTGCCGCAGCATCGCGGTGGCTGCGGCCGGTGAGCTCGGCTTCCCGAGGATCTCGTCGTCGAGCACCACGACCGTGTCGGCGGCCAGGATCACCCGAGCACGGTCCTCGAGCAGGCGACGGGCCGCCTCGGCCTTGGCGCGGGCCAGCCGATCGACCAAGGTGTGCGCGGTCTCCCCGGCCGTGGGCGTCTCGTCGGTCTCGGGCGCCACTGTGTGGAAGTCGTAGCCGACCTGGGCCAGGAGCTCCCGTCGTCGAGGCGACGCCGAAGCAAGCACCAGGCGAGGCGAGGCCGAGTCGGTGTCGCTCATCCGAAGCGGTCGACGAGGATGACGACCGAAGGCAACAGATTGAAGAAGGCATGGCCCACGATCGCGGTACCCAGGCGTCGGGTCGCCCAGTAGACGAAGCCGAGCGCGGCTCCGGCCACTGCCGTGACCACGAAGATCACGAGATTGGCCGTGGTGGTGACGTCGGGGCTGAGGTGCGCAACGCCGAAGAGGAGCGAGGCCACGGCGATGGCCCACCACTGTCCGAGGCGGGTCTCGAGCGCCGTCTGCAGGAAGCCGCGGAAGAAGATCTCCTCGAAGAGCGGAGCAGCGAGGACGGCGGCCACCACCGCGAGGACGACGGCGAGGTCGCTCGTCTCGAAGGCGTCGAACTGGCCGACCGAAGGGTCCTCGTCGGTGTTCTGTCGAGCGGCCAGAACGAGGATCGCGCCCGCGACGCCTACGGCTCTGGCCGCGATCGAGGCCGCCAGGCCGGCGCCGACGTCGGCCCAACGGAAGCGCAGACCGAGATCGCGAACGAGATCGCCGGTGCCGTAGCGCCGGGCAACCAGCCAGACCACGAAGGTGGTGGTGCCGTAGAGGCCGATGAGGCCGGCGCCGAGGGAACCGACGGGCGAGTCGACGAAGTAACTGCCGACACCGGCGACGCCGATGCCGAGGAGTGCGCCCACGAGCGCCCACCAGACCGCCCTCGTCGGCAGACGGGCGAGGGCCGGCAGCGTGCGGATCTCGGGCAGAGGGTGTTCGATCGAGGTGGACCCCGCGCTCACCCAGGAGGTCCATGCCCCCCGCTCGAACCAGCGGAGCCGGCCGGAGCCGGCAGGATCGGCATACCAGCCGTCGGCGGGAACCACCGGTGCCGGCGGGGGAGAGGCCGGGGCGGCCGCGGTCACGGCCCGCCTCGCCCGATGAGCACCGACGCAAAGGTCTCGGGATCGACATTCGACGCGACGATGCCGAGCAGCACACCCGCGACGAGGGAGACGAACGACGCGACGATGGCGCGCGGCGCCCACGGGTCACCGCGTCGTTGGCCGGCGAACCCGAACCCGAGGGCCACCGCGACCGCAGGCGGGAACACGACGGTGACGGCGGCGAAGGTGAGGGCGGTTGCGGTGAAGCCACGGCCCGGCCGGCGCACGTCGAACATCTCGCCGTGACCCGGACGACGGGGTGGCGCGCCGGGCGGTGGGAATTCGTCGCTCCTCGGGTCGGGCGGCCGCACCGTTCGCTCAGCCGCAGCGGCGGCACGTGCCGACGAGGTCGAGGCGGTGGTGTTCGGCTCGGAACCCGGCGGCCGCGGCCGCCGCATCGAGGGCCGCCTCGAGCACCTGCTCGGCCGGATCGTCGAGCACGAAGTCGGTCACGGCCCCGCAGTCGGCGCAGACGAGATGGTGATGATGCCCGGTGAGGTCTTCAGCCAGCTCGTAGCGGGTGTGGTCGTCGCCGATGACGACGCGACGAACCACCCCGGCTTCCTCCAGCACGGCCAGGTTCCGATACGCGGAGCTCTGGGCGAGACCGGCGTCGAGCTCGAGGATCTCGCGCAACGTGAGCGGGGCGGTCGTTCCGGCCAGGATGTCCACGAGCGAGCGTCGGGCGGCGGTGGTGCGCTGATCGACGAGGTCCAGTCGTTCGCTGACGATGGTGTCGAGATCGCCGACCTCGGAGCGGCCGCGTGGGTGGGGCTCGTGGGTCGAAGCCATGGAGGCGAGTCTACGAGGACGATCCGGCCTCGCCCGGCGATCCGAGCCGGCGAACCGTCTCGATCGTGTCGGCCGTCGAGGCGGGCCGATCGGGTCGGTAACCCCGAACCCTGGCGAACCGCAGGGCAACTCCGCCCGGATACCGCGTCGAGCGCTGGACGCCGTCGAGGGCGATCTCCACCACGGTGGTGGGCTCGACGTACACGACGTGGCCGTCGTCGTGGGTGGAGATGGCGCTGAAGTGCTCGGTCTGCCAGCGCAGGGTCTCGTCGGTGAGCCCCTTGAACGTCTTGCCCACCATCACGACCTCGTCACCGTCGCGGGCACCGAGATGCAGATTCGACAGCCACCCGCGTCGACGTCCGTGACCCCACTCGACGGCCAGGACCACGAGGTCGAGAGTGTGCACCGGCTTCACCTTCAGCCAGGTCTTGCCTCGTCGTCCGGCGGTGTAGAGCGACGACCGGTCCTTGACCATCACGCCCTCGTGCCCAGCCTTCAGCGCATCCGAGGCGAAGTCGGCGGCGGCGACAGCGTCGGCGGTGACCAGTCGAGGCACGGCTCGCTCGCCGACGAGGGCATCGAGCACCTCCTGACGAGCGCTGAGCGGCTCGTCGATGACCGACACGTGGTCCAGCGCGAGCACGTCGAAGAAGAACGGCTGGAGGCCTATGCGTCCGCCGATGTCGTCGGCGCCGAAGCGGCTCATGGTGTCCTGGAAGGCCCTCGGCGAGGCGTCGGTGTCGAGACCGAGCACCTCGCCGTCGAGCACGAAGGACTCGGCGTCGAAGGAGCGCGCCACGGCGACCACCTCGGGGAGTCGTTCGGTCACCTCGTTCAGGTTCCGGGTGAAGACCCGGACCTCGTCGCCCGAGCGGTGGACCTGGACGCGGGCCCCGTCGAGCTTCCACTCGACCGAGGCCTCGGCGAAGGCCGTCACCGCGGCGGCGACGTCCCCGGCGGTCGAGGCGAGCATGGGTAGCACCGGTCGGGAAACCTCGAGCGAAACCGCGGCGAGTCCCTCGGCGCCCGCGCCCGCGGCGATGGCGGCCACCGCACCGATGTCACCGTTGAGCATCAACGCCCGGCGCACTGCTGCCCTCGGGACGTCGTTGGCCGTTGCGATGGCGTCGGCTACCAGCGGCTGGAGAGCCCCCTGCCGCATCTCGCCGAGGAGCAGCCGTCGGATGAAGTCGACCTCGACCGGGGTCGCGCGGTCGAGGAGCGATTCGAGCTCGGCGAGTCGTCGGGCCGTCGATCCACGGCCGACCGTGGCCGCCAGCGCGTCGAGTGCAGCATCGACCTCGGTGATCACCAGCGAGGGTTCGGATGCCGGTTCGGCGACGACCCGTTCGAGGGTGGCCCAGCCGATACCGATCCGGCCTTGACGGGTCACCCCCGAGAGCCACTGGGCAACCAGCGAGGCATCGGAGCGCTCGGCTCCCGAAAGCCCCACGGCGATCCGTGCGATCTTGGCGGAACGCGACGTCGTGGCGGTCACGTCGGCGGAGATGCGGGCCACGGCTTCGAAACGCACGAGAACCATGCTCGCGCCGCCAGAGCGTCGACGTAGAGTGCGTCGATGCGACGCGGCCTCATCGAGGGACTCCTCGCCTACCTCCTCTGGGGTCTGCTGCCCATCTTCTGGAAGCAGTTGGGCGACGTCGACGCGCTCGACGTGGTGGCCAATCGGCTCGTGTGGACCTTCGTGCTGCTCGTCGGACTCCAGGTGGCGCGTGGTACGTGGCGCACGCTCGTCGGCGTCGCCCGCGACGGTCGAGTGAGGGTTGCGATGCTCGCGACCAGCGTGTTGATCACCCTGAACTGGCTCGTGTACATCTGGGCCATCGACCAGAATCGGGTCGTCGAGGCCAGCCTCGGCTACTTCATCAACCCGCTCGTCGCCGTCTTCCTCGGGGTGGTGGTGCTCGGCGAAAGGTTGCCGCGCATCCAGTGGATCGCCATCGCCATCGCCGGAGCGGGCGTCGCGTGGCTCACGGTCGACGTCGGTCGACTCCCGTGGATCTCTCTGACGCTCGCCTTCTCGTTCGGCCTCTACGGGCTCGTGCGCAAGACGGCCAGGGTCGAGTCGTTCAACGGGCTCACGATCGAGATGGGCTGGATGTTCGGTCTGGCCCTCGCGTTCGTCGTGGTTCGCGGGATCGGCGGAGAACCAGCCGCGGTCGCCGACGATCCGGCGGTCGGGCCACTGCTCCTGCTGACCGGCGCCGTGACCGCTGCACCGCTCCTGCTGTTCGCGTCCGCCGCCCGCCGCATTCCGCTGGCCACCGTGGGGCTGCTGCAGTACGTCGCGCCCACGCTGCAGCTCATCATCGGCGTGTGGGTCTACGGTGAGGCCTTCGACAGTGGGCGGCTCGTCGGCTTCGGTCTCATCTGGATTGCGCTCGTCGTGTTCAGTGCCGACGTGGTGCGACGTCACTTCGTCCGACGGGCCCTGACCCCCGCCCTGCAACCGGCCGGCTGAATCGAAAGAGGTGACCGTCATGGCGATCGACTGGCCGGCACTGGAGCAGGCCGGGGTCTATGACCCCACCTCACCGCTGGCCCACGAGCGACGAGAGCTGATCGAGTACTTCCACGAGATCGGGGCGTCGACCGGGTCGATCGTGAGCGCCCACGAGTCCGGCCTGCTCCTGAGCGTGGCCAGTCATCATCTCTCCACTCCGGCCGAAGCCTTCACCATCGACGAGCTCGCGGCGAGGGCCTCCTTTCCCGTGCGCGTGGTCGAAGACCTCTATGCGGTGTTGGGCGTGCCGATCCTCGATCGCACCGAGGCACTGTTCATCCAGGCCGATGTCGACTTCCTCGTCCAGATCGCCGACGGTCCGGCGTCGATCTTCGAGGTGAGCGAGCTGGCGGAGATGCTCCGCGTCTTCGGCGAGTCATTGGCCCGGATGTCCGACGTCGCGGTGAGCACCTTCATGTCGGGCGTCGAGCGACGGTTGACCGAGACCGGAGCGACCGAGCTCGAGCTGGCCCAGGCCGGGGTGGCCGCCAACGAGCAGGCCCTGCGCATCCCCGATGTCCTGGGCGCAGTTCTCCGCCACCATTTCCGGGCATCGCTGAAGCGGCTCACCGATGCGTCGATCGCGGCCGGCGGCGACGGGTTCCGGGTGGCCATCGGCTTCATCGACGTCGTGGGCTTCACGACGCTGTCGGCCACCCTCGACGCCGACGAGCTCGGTGAGCTGGTTGCGAAGTTCGAGAACCGCACGAGCGACATCGTCACGCGTTGTGGCGGTCAGGTCATGAAGCATCTCGGCGACGAGGTGATGTTCCTGGCCGTCGATCCCCTCACGGCATGTCGGATCGCCTGCGAGCTGGTGGACGACTTCGCCCAGCACGGGATCGAACCCCACGGAGGGCTCACCCTCGGCGACGCCGTGACCCGGCGCGGTGACTACTACGGGCCCGCGGTCAACCTCGCTGCTCGACTGGTGAACCATGCGGTCACCGGTGAGGTGTTGGTCAACCGCGAGCTCGTCGACGCAATCGGTGAGGACGGGGAGTTCGCGTTCGCGCCGGCCGGTCGCCGCACGGTGCGGGGCTTCGCCGAGCCGGTCACCGTGTTCAGCCTCGAGCGCCACGCCGGCTGAACGCCCGACGAGACTCAGCCGAGCGCCTGGGCGGCCGCATGGATTGCCACTCCGGCGAGGGCGCCGACCACCGTGCCGTTGATGCGGATGTACTGGAGATCGCGACCGACCTGCAGCTCGATGCGACGACTGGTTTCGTCGGCATCCCACTTGGCGACCGTTGTGGTGATCAGGTCCCTGATCTCGCTGCTCGAGCTCTCCGCGGCGTACCGGGCCAGCCGGCCGGCATACCCGTCGAGTCGGGTCCGCAGCGCCGGGTCGTCGTGCAGCCGGGCGGCAACGCGTGCGACGCCGGCCTGAAGACGAATGTGGAGCGACGAGGCGGGGTTGGCCGCGGCCGCCCGGAGATCGGACTCCACATCGGACCACACCTGTTCGAGCCACAGCCGCAGCTCCGGTCGTTCGAGGAGCTCGTCGCGGACGCCGTCGACCCGCTGTTGCAGCGCAGGGTCGGTGCGCAGTCGCGCCGCGAGATCGGCCATCTTCACACTGAGGTGGAGCCGGATCTCGTGGGCCGGGTCGGCGAGCACATCCTCGATGAACGAATGGACACCCGAGACGATCTTGGCGAACACGCGATCGTCGATCGCCTCGGGAACCCACCAGGGTGACTCCTCGTGGATCTTGCGACGAAAGACCACCCCGTTCTCCACGATCATGCGTTCGAGGCCCACCAGGATCGCATCGAGCGCCGCCTGATCCTGACCACTCTCGACGGCGGCGTCGAGGGCGCGGGCCAGGACCGGAGCCGCCGACGTACGCCGGAGGCGATGGTCGACGAAGGACTGCAGCAGTTCCTGGACGGCGTCGTCGTCGAGCAGCTCGGTGAGGGCCACGAGCCCGTCGGCGACACGCCGCGCCACCAACTCGGCGTTGTCGTCGTCGCTCAGCCAGGACGCGAACCGGTTGCCGAGGTGCATCCCGGCGACCCGCTCGGCGACCACGTCGCTGTGGAGGAAGTTGTCGTCGACGAACGCGCCCAGGCTCGCTCCGATCTGATCCTTGCGGGTCGGGATGATGGCGGTGTGGGGAATGCGCAGACCGAGCGGATGGCGAAACAGTGCCGTGACGGCGAACCAGTCGGCCAGACCGCCCACCATGGCGGCTTCGGCCGCCGTCTGCACGTACCCCTGCCAACCGTCATCGCCCAGCCATTGGAACGACACGAACACCGCGCTGGCCGCCACCAGGAATCCCGTGGCGACGAACTTCATCCGCCGGAGCTCGCTCTGGCGCCTCACGTCGTCACCGACGAGGACCGCAGTCATGTGGTCACCCTCGCGGTGATCGCGTGGATGGCGTCGGCGCGTCGGTCGAGCTCGGCCACCACCGAGCGAAGGTGTCGGTCGAGCGATGCGGTGTCGACCTCGGGCCCGATGACCGCCGACACCGAGAACAGAGTTCCGCCTCCCGGCGAATCGACGATCGCAACGGTTGTCTCGTGCAGGTCGACCGTGCCGTCGGGGTCCCTCGTCACCAGTCGCCACGGTGGTTCGTGGCTGAGGATCTCGGGGCCGTCGCCGACAGTGGCCAGCGCGGCATCGAAGACGAGTCGACGGGCGGCGCTGGTCGTGCGTTCGACCGAGGCGGAGCGGTAGATGGGCTTGGCCATTCCGTGTGACGCTAGCGTTGCCGGCCATGGCT
This sequence comes from Acidimicrobiales bacterium, assembly GCA_024638845.1. GTDB lineage: Bacteria > Actinomycetota > Acidimicrobiia > Acidimicrobiales > JAHEJN01 > JAHEJN01. Next base: position 7,528 of record JAHEJN010000048.1, read on the forward strand.
GCTGTGACCGACGACAAGGCGATGGCCATCGCCGTGTCGCGTCGCGCGCTGCGGTTCTGGCGACTCGTGCGTCGGGTCCTGCGCATGACGCTGTTTCCGTTCCTTCGCCTGGAGGCTCGCGGCGTCGAACACCTGAATCGGCCCGGACCACTGCTCATCGCACCCGTGCACCGGTCGAATCTCGACGCCCCGCTGGTGGGCGCACTCGGCGATCGTCGCGTCCGTTGCCTGGCGAAGCGGTCGCTGTTCACCAACGGCGCCTTCGGGTGGGTCATCTCGGCGCTCGGTGCCTTTCCCGTCGATCGCGGCACCGCCGATCGCGACTCGTTGGCCAGCGCCCAACGCGTCCTGGAGAACGGCCAAGCGCTGCTCGTGTTCCCCGAAGGCACCCGCCAGGTCGGCTACCAGGTGACCGAGCTGTTCGAAGGAGTCGTCTTCCTCGCCGCCCGTACGGGTGCGCCCATCGTGCCGGTCGGAATCGCCGGCACCGGCGAGGCCCTCGCGTCGGGTTCCAAGCTCCCGAAGCGCACCACGGTGCGCATCGTGGCCGGTGAGCCCATGGTGCTCGAGACCGATGGCGGCCGGATGAAACGGTCGGCGCGCCGCGAGGCCACCCTCGAGCTCCGGAGCCGGCTCCAAGCCGCTCTCGACGAAGCTGCCGCCGCGGCGAAGTAGTCTCCGGCGGTGGGCACCGACCGCATCCTCAGCTCCAAGCTCTCGGAGTTCGGCGAGACGATCTTCGCCGAGATGTCGGCGCTGGCCACCCGTACCGGTGCGGTGAACCTGGGCCAGGGCTTCCCCGACACCGATGGTCCGGCCGTGGTCGCCGAAGCGGCCATCGATGCCATTCGGGCCGGTCACAACCAGTACCCTCCCGGCCCCGGTATCGCCCCGCTGCGTCAGGCCGTGGCCCGGCACCAGCACCGGTTCTACGGTATCGATGTCGATCCCGATACCGAGGTGCTGATCACCGCCGGCGCCACCGAGGCCCTCACCGCGGCCATGCTGTCGCTGTGCGACGACGGGGACGAGGTCGTCACCTTCGAGCCCTGGTACGACAGCTACGGGGCGGCCATCGCCATGGCCGGTGCCACCCGCAAGGTCGTCACGCTGCGACCGCCCGATTACGGCTTCGAACCCGAGGAGCTGCGGGCGGCCATCGGGCCACGCACCCGGCTGATCCTGCTCAACACGCCGCACAACCCCACGGGCAAGGTCTTCTCCGCCGACGAATTGGCCTTCATCGCCGAGCTGTGCGTCGAACACGACCTGTTCGCCGTGACCGACGAGGTCTACGAGCATCTCGTGTTCGACGGCGAGCATCGGCCGCTGTGCACCTTCGACGGCATGGCCGACCGCACCGTGACCATCTCGTCGGCCGGCAAGACGTTCTCGTTCACCGGGTGGAAGATCGGCTGGGCCTGCGCGCCGCCTCCACTGCTCCAGGCGGTGCGCACCGCCAAGCAGTACCTCACCTACGTGAACGGGGCCCCCTTCCAGCATGCGATCGCCGTCGGCCTCGATCTCGGCGACGACTACTACGACACGTTCCGGGCCACCCTGCAGCAGAAGCGGGATCGGCTGGCCGACGGGCTCGAGTCGGTGGGCTTCGACGTGTTTCGCCCTGCGGGCACCTACTTCATCACCACCGACATCCGCCGGTTCGGCACCGACGACGGCCGGGCCTTCTGTCTGGCCCTGCCCGAACGCTGCGGCGTCGTGGCGGTGCCCAACGTCGTGTTCTACGACAACAAGCACGAGGGCCGCCACCTGGTGCGCTTCACGTTCTGCAAACAGGACTCGGTGCTCGACGAGGCGATCTCCCGGCTCGGTGCCCTGCGCAGTGCGGGAGCGGCGTGAGACTCGCAGCCATTCAGCACGACATCGAATGGGAGCGCCCGGCCGCGAACCTGGCTCGCCTCGGCCCGAGGGTCGATGCCGCGGCCGACGACGGCGCCCAGATGGTGGTGCTCACCGAGATGTTCTCCACCGGATTCTCCATGGCCCCCGAGCGAACGGCCGAGGCCCACGACGGGCCGAGTGTGGCCTTCCTCGTCGACCGCGCGAACGCAACCGGCGTGTGGGTTGCCGGCTCGATTCCGTTGACCATGCCCGGTGTCGACCGGCCGCAGAACGTCCTCACCCTCGCCGGCCCCGGTGGCGAGCTGCATCGGTATGCGAAGATCCACCCGTTCAGCTACTCGGGCGAGGACGAGCACTACCGAGCGGGCGAGTCGTTCCTCACCGTCGAGGTCCACGGTGTCCGCTGCACGTTCTTCGTGTGTTACGACCTGCGCTTCGCCGACGAGTTCTGGGCGACCGCCGCCACGACCGACTGCTACATCGTCCCGGCGAACTGGCCGGCGGCGCGCCGAGCCCATTGGATGACCTTGCTGTGTGCGCGCAGCATCGAGAACCAGGCCTATGTGGTCGGGGTGAACCGGGTCGGGGAGGGCGACGGCCTCGCCTACGCCGGTGACAGCCGCATCTTCACGCCCCTCGGCGAGGTCCTCGCCGCCGCCGACGACCGTGAAGTGTCGCTCTCGGCCGACATCGATCCCGCCGTTGTCGCCGACACCAGATCACGGTTCCCGTTCATGGCCGACCGTCGGGCACACTGATCGTCGTGAGAGCTCTCGTCTTCGAACGGTCCGAACTGCGCTACGTGGCGGCGGCCGTCGCCGGTCGGGTCGCACCGGGTTCGGCCGCGCAGGTGGGGCCGCTGCGGTTGCGCGACATCGATGCCCCCGAACTGCCCGGCGACGACTGGCAGGTGGTGTACCCCCGTCTCACCGGAATCTGCGGGAGCGACCTGGCCACCGTCGAGGGCACGTCGTCCCGGTACTTCGAGTCGCACGTGTCGTTTCCCTTCGTGCCCGGCCACGAGGTCGTCGGCGAACTGGCCGATGGCACACGCGTGGCGCTCGAGCCGGTCCTCGGAGCCGAAGCCCGCGGTGAGGCTCCACCGTTCGAGGGCGCCGCACCCGGTGACGGCGACGACTACGGCTACCTCCTCGGCGACGTGGTCTCGCCCGGTATTCAGGTGGGCTTCTGCGCCAGCACCGGCGGCGGGTGGGGTACCGAGCTGGTCGCCCACCGCTCGCAGCTCCACCCGGTGGGTGACGATCTCGACGACGATGCCGCCGTGATGCTCGAACCGGCGGCCGGCGGCGTCCACGCCGCCCTGAAGGCCCAGGTCGAGCCGGGCGCCATCGTGGTCGTTCTCGGCACCGGAACCATGGGTCTGGTCACCATTGCCGCCCTCGCGCAGCTCACCGACGCCGGTGCGATCATCGCCGGGGCCAAGTACCCGCGTCAGAAAGAGCTCGCCGCCCAGCTCGGCGCGACGACCGTGGTCGACCCATCCGAGCTCAAACGGGCCGTCCGCCGCCACGTGGGATGTCGCATGATCGGCGACGACCTGTCGGGCGGCGCCGACGTCACCATCGACGCAGTCGGCTCCAACGCCTCGATCGCCGACGCCATCTCCCTGACCCGCCCGCGCGGTCGGGTCGTGTTGTTGGGCATGCCCGGCGTCACCACCGTCGATCTCACCGGGCTGTGGCACCGCGAAACCGAGATGGTGGGCGCCTACACCTACGGCACCGAGACGCTGCCCGACGGGTCGCACCGCACCAGCTTCGACCTGGCCTTCGATCTCGTACGGTCCGCCGACCTCGGTCGGCTCGTCTCGGCCCACTACCGCATCGACGACTACCTCGATGCCCTGCGTCATGCGGGCGAGGCCGGACCCCGCGGCGCGGTGAAGGTCGTGTTCGACCTCCGCGACGAGAAGCGCTAGCCGCTCACGAGCTGGCCGACCTCGATCTCGTCGAGGCAGCTCAACAAGGTCGGCAGCACCGGGTCGCTCATCTCGTTCAGGGTCAGCCCGTCCTGCCAGCCTTCGGTGAGCGAGATCTCCGAACCCGAGGCCTGGATGCACACCGTCGTGCGCGACGACAAGGTCAGCCCCATGTTGGCCATGTCCTCGGCCACCATGCCGCCGAGACCGAGACAGCCTTCGAAGCCGGTGAGCAGCGCATCGGCCCAGATCCGCTGCGCGCCGGTGAGGTCGGCCCGGCGATCGATGGCGAGATCGAAGTCGAGCGAGGTCGCCGGGGGGCTGAGCCACACCTGCGAGAGCTGGCCCTCGGAGAGCACCTCCTCGGTCACGCAGCGGACGTTGCCGTCGCTCAGCCGGAAACCCTGAACGTCCAGCGCGCTCATCATGGTCTCGTCGTAGCGGGCCAGCGTCGGCTCGGAGAGACAGTCGACCAGCGACGAGTTGAACCCGTCGCGGAGCTCGTCGCTCCACGGCAGCGGGAAGTCGAACCATGCCTGGACGTCGGCCACCTCGTCGACACCGGCCTCCATCAGCAGCTCGCCGTGTTCGGCGAAGAAGACCCCCGCCGTGCACGCGGCTTCGAGGCCCGAGAGCACCTCGGCGTCTTCGAGCAACTGCGACACCGGCCCGTGAGCCCGGAGGTGATCGGCCAGGGCCACGGCGATCGGGTCGTTCGCGTCGTCGAGCGCGACGTCGTCGGCTGCACAGGCCGATCCGACGATGGTCGCCACTGCGACGATCGCGACCAACCGCGAACCGAACGTCGACCGGAAGACCATCATGAGACCCCGACCACAGTGGCGACTTCCTGGTCGGTCATGCAGTCGCTCAGGTAGTCGAACAGTGCGCCCGCGATCTCCGGGTCCGGCCCGGGGAGCGGCGTCGCCAGCTCGATCAGCTCGACGAAGGTGTGATCCGATGGTCGACCCAGGAGGCAATCGACCGATGCGGGCCGCAGGCTCGCGGTGGACTGATACGAGGTGAGCACCGCTCGTCCGAGCCCGAGACACGAACCGATGGTGTCGGTCGTCGTGAGCACGGCCTCGGTGAGGGCCTCGTCCCCTGCGGCAAGAATCGCGTTCGCATCGCGAGGCAGGGGAGCGGTCGCCGGGTCGAGCTCGTTGCTCATGAGCCACTCGCCCATGCAGTACTCCTCGCCTTCGGTCGGCGTGACGTAGACGTTGGCGATTCGTGAGGCGAACGACGCACCCGCCGATCGCACGGCCAGGTGTTGGAGGCAGCCGGTCACGATGCGGTCGAAGGCCGAACCGAGCTCGGGCGGCCAGAAGATCGACGCCTGGAAGAAGCGTTCGGTGTCGGCCGGAGTCGACAGGCCGTACCCGGCCAGGCCGTCCCGGCCCAGACGCCCGACGAGCCGCCCGCCGATGCACTCCGCGTTCGCGACCGACACCGGCGCTTCGTTCCGGAACGAGTTGAGGCTCACGAACTCGCTGACGGCCACCTGCACCGGGTCGGGCGCGCGCGCGAGGTCCTGGTCGATGGAGGCCGTGCACGCCGAGGCGAGCACAGCGATCGAGAGGATCAGGCACAGGAGCCGTCGTCGCGTCGAGAGCATTGCTCTGCCCATCGGCGGGGTGGAACCTTCTTTTGAGGAGTCGTGTCGGCGGGTGCAACTAACGTCGGGCGTCGACGCACCGACCAGCAGGGGTGAACCAGCATCGTGACCACACCACCGACGTTGTACGTCGACCGACCGCTACCCGCCGGGTTCGAGGAGCTTTTCGTCGGCCGGGCACGGATCGTGGGGCCCGATCCGCGCGACCTCGCACTCGCCGACGGTGTTATCGCGGGATCGGCCCTCTGGGGCCAGACCGAGCTGGCCTCGGTGCCGGCCTCGCTGCAGGTGATCTCGCGTACGGGGATCGGCTACGACACCGTCGACCTCGCCGCCGCCACTTCCGCCGGCGTCGTCGTCTGCAACGCCCCCGATGCACCGACCGTTTCGACCGCCGAACACGCAATCGCGTTGGTGATGGTGGCCACCAAACGGCTCGCCGTCAACCAGAAGCGCCTCCGCCTGGCCGACGGTGACTACTTCGCGGCCAACGACGGCATGGAGCTCGACGGACGGACCCTCGGGCTGGTGGGGTACGGGCGCATCGCCCGTCGGGTGGGAGTGGTCGGGACCGCGCTCGGGATGCAGGTCATAGCCCACGATCCCTATGTCGACGATGCCGATGTCGAGCTCGTCGGCTTCGCCGACCTGCTGGCCCGCGCCGACGTCGTCTCGCTTCACGCACCGCTCACCGCCGACACCCGGCATCTCTTCGATGCGGCTGCGTTCGCGGCGATGCGGCCCGGTTCGGTTCTGGTGAACACCGCGCGGGGCGGACTCGTCGACCAGGACGCGCTGTTGGGTGCGCTCGACAACGGCCCGCTCTTCGCCGCCGGGCTCGATGTCACCGAGCCCGAGCCGCTGCCCACCGATCATCGGTTGCTGGCACGAGACGACGTGTTCGTGACCCCGCACATCGCGTCGTCGACCGACCGCGGCAAGCGGCGCCTCTACGAGCACGCGATCGACAACGCCATCGCGGTCATCGACGGTGTTCGACCGGCCACGGTCGTGAATCCCGAGGTCTATGACCGGTGACCCCGGGGGTCGCCGCTCAGAAGTACTGGTCCAGCTTGTCGTTGCGGTGGGTCGCGTTCACTTGGCGAACGGTGCCCGATCGAGACCGCATGACCAGCGACTGCGTGGTTGCGCCCTTCGTCGTTGAGTGCACACCCCGCAGCAACGGACCGTCGGTGATCCCGGTCGCGGCGAAGAAGCAGTTGTCGCCGGCCACGAGATCGTCGGTGGTGAGCACCTGCTCGAACGACATGCCGTAGTCGAGTGCCGCCCGGCGCTCGTCGTCGTTGCGCGCGTAGAGCCGGCCCTGCATCTCGCCGCCCATCGACTTCAGCGCCGCCGCGGTGATGACTCCCTCGGGGGTGCCGCCGACACCCATGAGCACGTCGGCCCCGGCCTCGTCCCAACCGGTGGAGATGGCGCCGGCCACGTCGCCGTCGGGAATCAGCCGGATGAGCGCACCGGCGCGGCGTACGTCGGCGATGAGCTCGGCGTGACGGGGCCGGTCGAGAATCACCACCATGAGATTCGTCACCGACTTCTCCTTGGCCTTGGCTATCGCCGTCAGGTTGTCGGAAACGGGAGCGTCGATGTCGATGACACCGGTGCACGACGGGCCGACCGCGATCTTGTCCATGTACACGCACGGTCCGGGATCGAACATGGTGCCGCGCTCGCTGACCGCGATGACGGCGAGCGCATTGCCCTGCCCGAGAGCAGTGAGGGTGGTGCCGTCGATCGGATCGACGGCCACGTCGCACTCGGGGTTCGAGCCGTCGCCGACGACCTCGCCGTTGAACAGCATCGGGGCCTCGTCCTTCTCGCCTTCGCCGATGACGACCACCCCGTTCATGGAGACGGTGTCGAGTACCCGACGCATGGCGTCGACGGCGGCACCGTCGGCACCGAGCTTGTCGCCGCGGCCCATCCATCGCGACGCGGCGATGGCGGCGGCCTCGGTGACCCGCACCAACTCCATGGCCAGGTTTCGATCGGGCGTGACGTCAGTCTTCGAGCTCATGACGCCGAACCTAGCTGCTCGGGATGTGATGATCATCGAACCGGTGACGGTGGACGCGAAATTCGGCCATTTGGGTGCGAAACCGGTCGGACCCGGCCAGGATGGCACCCGTGACCGTGTGGTGTTTCCAGTGTCGAATCGACTACGTCGACGAGGTGGAAACGTGCGTCGACTGTGCCGGCCCCACGATCGGCCGATCGCCGCTCGCTCCCGAAGAGGTGGGCGCCGACGACGACGAGCAGCTCGCCTACGAGTTCAACTCCTGGGCCGTCGATGCCCGAGCCCGCCTCGACGCCGAACTGTGGACCGCCGGCCTGAAACACGCGTGGATGGCGGGGTCACTCATCATCCGCGAAGACGACGAGGAAGCGATCGATGCCCTGGTCGACAAGGTCGACCAGGAGCTCCGCCCCACCTTCGAGCCCGGAGCCACGCTCGTCGAGTACGCCCTCGACGACTACCCCGACGACGCTCGCGAGCGACTGCTGCATCTGATCGATCTGTCGGGGGTCGCCCACCAGATCGAGGCCGAGCATCTGCTTCTGGTGCAAGAACGCGACGAGGCCGAGGTCGATGACCTCTTCGAGCGACTCGCCGTCGAAGAGCCGGCCCGCCTCGAGTTCGGGCCGGGCATTCCCGGCGTCGATCCGCTCGAGGTCGTCCACGACGTCTTCGTCTCGGCCGACAAGCTCCGTCGCAACACCAGCGATGCGAAGGCCAAGGCCGGCTTCGTCGCTGCCCGCGCCCAGGCCTACGAGATCAAGCTGCCGTGGGGGTACGACGGTCACTTCTGGCGGAGCGTGCTCGAGCATTGCGACGCCCTGCAGGATTCGATCGAGACCGACGACCGCGACGAGATCAAGGAACACGCCTCGGCGATCCGCGACTCGTTGCGTACGGTTCTCTGAGGAGGCTCGAGCTCTCCGTCATGCTCGCCGAACTCGAGATCTATCACTCCCGGCCCATTGCGCCCACCCGTCGTGTCGCCATCGGCCGCACCGACCTCCCCGTCCATCCCGCTCCCGCCGCCGGCTCGTTGCTGCTCGGCGCCGTCGTCGCCCGCCACATACGGGCCGTCGATCGCGATCTGCTCGCCGACCTGACCCGTCTCACCCACCAGATCGAACGGGGCTATCGCATCGCCCAGCCGCGTCTGCGGCACCGCTTCCAGGAAGACCGGGTGGGGCTCACACGGAGTCGGCATCGAGCCGTGGCCGTCGGAGGGAGCCTGTCGTTCGTGCACGACGATCACTCGGGGCTCCCGGTGCAGCAGGTGCTGGGCGCGGTCTACGCCGTGGCCGGTTTCGACCTCGACACTCGGCGCATGGTCATGGCGGTCGTTCGCCGGGGTATCCGCTGGGTCGGTGACGCCGACGAGCTCGACGACGTCGCGCGGCTGATCGCCCATCTCCAGGGGAACGGCAACGGCTTCGCCCTTCCCGTCGGTTCCAACAGCGATCCGGTCTCGTGGGCCCTCGGGGTTCTGGAGTTCACGAGCAACGGCGAATCCATCGACCGACCAGGCAAGGACGATGTCACCCGACGCTTCCGCACCCTGATCCGTGATGCCCACCCCGACGTGGGGGGTGCATCGGTGGTGGCCGCCTCGCGCATCCAGGAGCTCACCGAGGCCCGGCGAATCCTGTTGTCATGACTGCGCTGCTGCTCACGCCGGGTGCAGGGAGCGACCGAGACCACTCGTCGCTCGTCGCCCTGGAGAAGGGCTTGGCACCCCTTCCCGTCGGCCGATTCGACTTCCCCTACCGCAAGGCCGGACGCAAGTTCCCCGACCCCGCCCCCGAGCTCATCGCCAGCCTTCGTGACGACGCGGCCACCTTCGCCGCCGAGACCGGAGTCGAGCCGGCCGAGCTGGTGCTCGGGGGCCGGTCGATGGGTGGGCGCATGTGCTCGATGGCGGTGGCCGAGGGAATGCCGGCCAAGGGCCTGGTGCTGATCTGCTACCCCCTCCACCCCCCGGGCAAACCGGAGAAGCTGCGGGTCGAGCATCTCCCGGCGATCGACGTGCCCTGCCTGTTCATCTCGGGCACACGTGACGCGTTCGGCACACCCGACGAGCTGCTCGCCGCCACCGACACCATTCCCGGCGCGGTGACCCATCACTGGGTCGATCGCAGGAGTCACGACCTGAAGGGCGCCGACGACGAGATCGTCGAGGCCACCCGGGCCTGGTTGGCCGACCTCGACTGAGTCACTCCACGCGGCGCAACTCCTCGACGAACTCGGGCAACTGCTGCAGTCGAGCTTCGATTCGCAGGGTGGTGGAGGGCTCGTCGCGGTCCGACGCGATGAGGGTGGCCAGCGAGCCGTTCTCCCAGTCGATCTCCGAGGCCGGGCCCCGGAAGATGTCGAGCTGGGTGACCGGCGGTGGCACCGCCTCGTCGTTCTCGCCGGGCCGCGGTTCCTGACACACGTCGTAGGAGGCGAGACCCGGGTAGGTGGCGAACAGGAATGGCGTGAGGCGCTCGGCCAGCACCCATGTGTTCGCGATGTACTCGGCATCGGTGTAGTCGCCGACGGGCTCGACGTAGACGGCGAAATGATCGCCCGTCGGGCTGGCCTCGAAGGTGGGAGGGGCGGTGCGGTCGATCAGGCTCCCGTAGGTGAACCGCAACCCGAGATCGGCGACCAGGGGGTCGATGAGGGCGGCAATTCCTGCTGCGTCGCCGGGCGGATGGTCGGCGTCGGGCGCAACGCCCGCCTCGTCGTCGGGCTGGGCGAGGTCGCGGGCGGTAGGAGTCGCCACGGTCGGCTCGGGGTCGGCGGCGGCCGTCGGTTCGGGAATCGCCGACGGCGCGGCCGATGCCACCGACGGCGGTTCGGGGCCGGTGGCACCGCGCTCGGCGGGCGGCGACGAGCCACACGCAGCGATGAACAGTGCCAGGGACACCAGAACGGGCGTGAGGCGGTTCATGCCCGGTCCTCGGGGTTGATGTCCTCGAGCTCCACGCCTGCGGTCTCGGGGTAGCGAGTCAACACCAGCACCGCCACGATGACGGGCGCGATGGCGAGCCAGGCAAAGGTCGGCCCGAACCCGATGCGGTCGGCGGCGTACCCGGCGTACAGCAGGCCGAGAGCACTGCCGGCCACTCCCGCCACGGTCAGGAGGCCGTTCGACTGGGCCCGGCGCGACGTGCCGAACAGCTCGAAGGAATAGACCCCGAGCGCAGGAATGGCGGCGGCGCCGACGATCGTCCCGAGGGTGGCCACGAGCCACATTGTCGCACCTGCGGTGTTGTACCGAACCGCGACCGACGCCGCGCCGACCAGGAAGGCGGTCGCGCCGATCACCCGGCGCCCGCGAAGGTCGGCCAGTCGGCCTCCCACCAGGACACCGATGCCGATGGGGGTGTTGACCGTGAGCTGGAACAGGCTCACTCTCGAGTTCGAGAAGCCGCGGTCCTCGCGCAGGAAGTCGTTGAGGAAGTTCGAGGCCGGCGCGGCGAAGGCCGAGGCGAAGAACGCGGTGGCCGCCAACAGGACGAGGCGGTTGCGGGCAACGTGGCGGCGACCCCCGGGTTGGGCCGCCTCGAACCGTCGGGTCTCGGGCAGGCTGCGAGCCACGATGGTCACGACGATGATGCCCACGGCCGGTATCAGGAACAAGAGACGCCACCCGGATTCGCCGAGGTCGGCCAGCGGCAGGAACCAGACAACCATGCCCGATCCGAGACCGGCACAGAGCGCGAGGATCGACACCACGTAGGCGCGACTGCGGGCGGGGGTCTCCTCGGCCGCGACCACACCGATGAGCAGGGCCAGGGCCGTCGACAGGCCTCGGGCCAGCGTCTGGCTCGCACCGTAGGCCCAGAGCGAGGGCGCGACCGCAGTGGTGATCGCGAACACGCTGGCGGCATAGCCGGAGAAGACCAGCATCGGCCGCCGGCCGCGCCGATCGGCCAGGAAGGTGACGGCGACGGCCACCACCACACCGACCCTGGTGATGGCGAGCACGATGCCTTGCGCGTTGTTCGATGCGCCGAAGTCGTCGGCGGCGGGACTGATCGTCTGGCTGAGCAGGCTGCCGAGGTAGCCGGCGAGCACGGCCAACGAGCACAGCAGGGCGATGACACGTGCGGCACGTGCGTCGAGACGGTCGGGCGGTGACCACCACGGCATACCGGAGCTCGGAGGGTGCCGAAGCGCGCGTCGCATCGGCCAAGCCAGCACCGGGCGCCACAACGGGACCGCCAGCCGGTAGTCGATCGTCTCGACGACGGTGTGGCGACCCGCGTCGGCCCGCCCGATCACGAGGCGGCGTTCGTAGTGATCGAACGGGCCTTCGAGCAGCCCGAAGACGTCGTCGACCGCCGGAGTCTCGGCCACGAGGTCGCTTCTCGGCGTCCGGAGAGTGGCGAGCCCGGCGTCATCGACACGGTGGGTCGTACTCAGGTGCGCCACCGGCGGAGCATACTGAGGGCATGGATCGCATCATCGTGCGGGGCGGCGAGCGCCTCGAAGGCACCATCCCCATCGGCGGCGCCAAGAACTCCGTGCTCAAGCTGATGGCGGCGACCACCCTCGCCGAGGGCGACTACCTGTTCCACAACGTTCCCCGCATCTCCGACGTGGCGTGGATGGCCGAGCTGCTCGAGACGATGGGCATGACCGTCGGCTGGGTGGGTGACCACGATCTGTCCATCGGTCACGGCCCCGACCTGGTACCCGAGGCCCCGTACGAGCTCGTCGAGAAGATGCGGGCATCGATCGTGGTGCTCGGTCCGCTCCTGGCCCGATACGGCCGCGCCACCGTGGCCATGCCCGGCGGCGACGACTTCGGCTCGCGGCCGATCGACATGCACCTCCAGAGCCTCGAAGACCTCGGCGCGGTGATCGAGGCCGAGCACGGGAACATCGTCGCGTCGACCGACGGCCTGCGCGGTGCGGCGATCCTGCTCGAGTTCCCCAGCGTGGGCGCCACCGAGAACGCGCTGATGGCGGCGGTGTTGGCCAAGGGAACCACCACCATCGACAACGCAGCTCGTGAGCCCGAGATCGCCGATCTGGCCGCGCTGTTGAATCGCATGGGCGGCAACGTCGTGGGTGCCGGCACCAGCACCATCACGATCGAAGGAGCCGATCGGCTCGAGGCGGTGGAGCACACCGTCGTTCCCGATCGGATCGAGGCCGCCAGCTACCTCGCCGCGGTCGGTGTCGCCGGGGGCGAGGTGATCCTCGAAGGCGCTCGCCACGACCACATGGCCATCCTCTGTCAGAAGCTCGGCCAGATGGGCATGCGCATCTCGCCGGACACCAACGGCATCTGGGCCATGTGCCGCAAGCGCCTCACGTCGATCGACATCTCGACCCTGCCCTACCCCGGCCTCGCCACGGACTACCTGCCGCTGTGCGTGGCCATGCTGGCCGCGGCCGACGGCGTGGGCATCGTGACCGAGAACCTCTTCGCGGGACGGTTCAAGTACGTCGACGAGCTCGCGCGCATGGGTGCCGACATCCGCACCGAGTCACATCATGCCGTCGTGCGCGGCGTCGACCGGTTGTCGGGTGCGCCGGTGCGGTGTCACGACATCCGGGCCGGCGCGGCCCTGCTGGTTGCCGGCCTCGGCGCCGAAGGGGAGACGGTGCTGTCCGATGTCCACCACATCGACCGGGGCTATGACGACATCGTCGCCAAGCTGTCCGCCGTGGGAGCGTCGATCGTTCGCCGCGACGACTGAGTGCCTCCCGGGCGGGCGTCGGGCCGCGACGCGTCAGGCGGGGGAGTCGCCGTCGTCGAGGAGGTCCTCGCTGATGGCCACCGTGGACTCGATTGCGATCTCGTCCTCGTCCATCGAGCCGTCGCCATCGACGTCGACCCCAGTGATCGTGGTCGACTCGATGATGTCGGGCACGCCGTCGCCATCGACGTCGTAGGCCGAGGTAGTCGTCTGCTCGATGATGTCGGCGACGCCGTCACCGTCGACATCGATCACGGTCGTCGTCACCTCCTTCACCATGTCGACCACGCCGTCGCCGTCGACATCGACGAGTTCTGTCTCGCGGGTCTCTTTGATTTCGCCTTTGCCGGCATTCTCGTCCATAACGGGAGTGAACCATGACGGGCAGTGCGGCGCAATTCCATTGTCCACCACATCGACCGGGGCTACGACGAGATCGTGGGAGCGTCGATCGAACGCCGCCACGACTGATGTCGCAGATCATCGTCTCTCGGAGCGTTCCTCGTACAGCTCTCGTGGCCAGTAACGCGCCGCGGTGATGCCGTCGGCCTCGATCAGCTCGTTTCGTACCCGGTCGTAGTCGTAGCAGTTGAGCTCGTACCGGTTGCCCCACGGGTCGCCGAGGTCGAACGCCCAACACATGTCGAAATCGATCACGTCGTCGGGCACCAGGGGTCGACCCAGGTGACCGATGATCTCGCCTGGCAGCGACCGTGCGAACGAGATGAACGTGTCGGCGTCGACGCTGAACGCGACGCCGGTCTCCTGCGCGACCATCGGATGCCCGTCGGTCGCTTCGAACAGCGCGAGCATCGTCTCACCGCCGTCGGCGGAGATCTGAAGGGGGCCGCCCTCGAAGCCGGTAGCCCAGAAGTCGTACTTCTCGACCGGTTCGAAGCCAAGGTGCTCTGCGTACCAGGCGGCCGCCGCGGATCGGTCGGGCACCCGGATGTGCACGTGGTCGAGCCTGCCCATGCGAAACCGACGTTCAGCCATACCGTTCACGCTAGATCACATCGCTCGGCCTATTCGAAGGTGGTGCCGTCGGGGCGGGTGATGGTGTAGGTGCCGGTGGGGTCGCGTTGCACGGCGTAGTTGGCGTTGTGTTTGTGTCGGTTGTGTCTGCCACACAGTGGCGCCCCGTTT
>JAHEJN010000134.1 GCA_024638845.1 Acidimicrobiales bacterium
ACACCTGAACACCTCCCGACCACCCCCCGGCGAACCGCCAAGGATCGTCGACGTTTGCTCACCCTGAGTATCCGACCACAGCCGCATCATTTCACGGCTACGAACGGGACGGTGGAGCCGATCATCGGCTCCACCGTCGGGTCATTCGTACTCCAAGATGAGGGTGTCAGAGCCCCGGCGGGCAGGGAGGATAGGTGACGATGTACTCCTGGTCCTCGTAGTTGTCCGGGTCACCGGGGTCGGGGATGCCGTCGAGTGTCGGACCGCAGCCGTTGACGATGTGGTTGATCGTGCCCGGGCCGCTGAGGTTGTTCGTCATGATGTGGTTCAGCTGGACTCCGGGTTTCACCGGCACCTCATAACCGTTCTCGGTGACGATGTCGGGGTTGTTCCGATTGAAGATGTAGACCCCCGCGCCCCAGAGCAGGTGCTGTTCGACATCGTCGGCGACCTTGTACGCCGCCCATCCGAGCGTGCCGTCATCGGCCGTCCAGTCGGCTTGGGTCGGCGGGTCGTAGGGCAACTCGTTCTGATACAGATACACCTGGCCCCGCTCGCCGTTCCAGATCGTGTTGTACTCCTGGAAGTGCTCGACGAACAGGCCGGTCGCGGTGACGTCGTCGCCGTTGATGACGGCGCCGTTACGGCCGATGTTGGTCGCCCAGCGGATGTCGTCGCCGAGGAATCCGATGGGGTTGCCGAACTCGTCCTCGCAGTTCTCGTAATCCTCCGGGTCGTCCAAATCGCAGGTCGCGTCGAAGCCCTCGATGCCGTGGTCGGCCCGCCACACCCACGTGTGGTCGATGAGCACATGGTCGCTGTTGACCTCGAGCGCGATGTCGGTCTTGCCGATGTAGGGACCGCCGATGCGGAAGTAGACGTCGCTGAGCGTGACCGGGTTGTCGGGGTCGGTGTTGGGTACGCCGTTGTTGCCGTTCTTCTTGCCCACCTGGAGAAGCACCGGCGACTCGACCTCGCCGGCGTCGATCGTCACGCCGGCCACGATGATCCCGGCCTTGTCGGCGATCGTCAACGGGATCGCACCGTCGACGGCGTGGAGTGTCGCGAGTCCCATGCCGAGAACGACCGTGTCGGGACGCTTGACGGAGATGCTCTTGTCGACGTCGTAGACACCAGGGGTGAGAATCAGGTGCTTACCGCGGGCGAGCTGATTGTTGATCTCCTGGACCGAGTCGGAAGGCTGGGCGACGAAGAAGTCGGTGATCGGGATCGTACGGCCCGGTGTCAAGCCGTCGGCCCACGTGGTGCCGCTCGTGTCGACGTGCGCCGACGGGACACGCACGTTGTACTCACCCGCGTCATCGACGAACAGGTACGGCTTCTCCCGGCTCACCGGCGTGGTCTCGAGCGTCGTGTACGGCGGGTCCGGGAAGGTCGAGCCGTCCGGGGCGCCGACGACGCCGGTGAACACCTGGTTCCAGACGGCGTTCGACCAGAAGTCGATCTCGCTGTTGCGCGTGATCCACTGTTGCTGGGGGCCGTTGATCACGCCCCCCGGCCGCGAGTCGGCGATGAACCCACCGCTGGCGAAGCCAGGCCGTTGGAGGCACACATCGAAGAGAAACAGCGGAGGCTCGCCGCCAAAGCCATTGATGTCAACGCGACGCATCGAGACGGCCTGCGAGACCGCCCAGGTGTTGAACGGCAGTCCTGCCTCACAGGCATACCATTCGCCCTCCGGCGCCGACCCGGGGAAGACGTTGATCGTCAGGTTGGACAGGCTGCGCCAGAAGTTGTTCAGCGCGAAGCACTGGACGTCGGGATTCGACAGGTCGTAGTTCGGTCGGTCGGGAGCGTCGAAGCAACGGTTGTAGACGTCGATCTTGCCGTTGATCTGCACGTCGCCCGGCGACGCGCCCAATCCGGCGACCTCCGTGTAGTACCCGACCTTGCCCACCAGCGGCTCCTCAGCCGAACCGTATGTGCCGGGCAGGAACAGCAGGCTGTAGCGTCCGGAGCCCATCTCGGCGTCGCGCTGCAGCTCCCAGATCTCGTCGAACTTGGCCTGGATCTCGCTGGTCGGCATGCTCGGATCGAAGATGGTGACGTTGGGCCCGAAGTCGGCATCGGTTTGCGGCGGAGCCGCGCCAGCCGAGCTGCCGACGCCGGCGACGGTCGCCAACAGCGCCGCCACGGCGACGAGCACGACGGCGAGCAACCGCCGGCTGACGACGGGCTCGGTCGGTTCTGTCGGGCTCGATGCACCGCCTGATTGCTGTCGAACCAGTCCTCGAGTACGCATGCGATCTCTCCCTTTCCTGCGGAGAGTGGCATTTAATCGCCCAAATGCCACGTATGCAAGCGCAGCACGCCATGCGACGCAGATCTACCACGTGCCGTTGTTCATTCGTGGCGCACCAGAGAGGAGCGACACAAACCACAACACAGGCTCCACAGCCAGAGGTAGGGTCCGAGCTCATGGACAAACCGCCTGATGCCAGCGAGGTCGACCCTGACGGTCATCGGATTGTCTTCGAGAACTCCCACGTGCGAGTCCTGGAAGTCCGGGGTGACACCGGCACTGAGCTGCCCTTGCATTCGCATCCACCAAGGGTCGTGATCGCGGTCGGCCCGTATCGGATCAAGTCCGTAGGCCTCGACAGGGTCGAAACCGTCATCGACCGCAGACCCGGTGATGCCAGTTGGATCGAGGAAGAGCACCACTCTGCGACCGTGTTGATCGGGCCAACCCACGTCATCGAAGTCGAAGTCAAGAGCGCCGCAGAACCAACCCTCTAACTGCTTGCGGGCATGGCACCACTCGACCGTTCCACCGTGTCAACCATGCCATTGCATTCGCCCACTCCGATGGTCGTCAGCGGCGCCTACTGCTGCTGGTGATTCACCGCTGCGCTCGTGCGCCGAACGACGTCTGCACCGGCTTCGATCGCCCATCGATCCACAGCTCGACGGCGGGCTTTCGGAGGCGGAACCGGATGACCCGTCAGGGTCGTCGGCATTGGTTCTGTCACCCGATCAGCGCCGATCATTCGTCTGTTTTGGTATCGGCGGCTTGCCGTACCCGAAGCTTGGAGCGGACTCGCATGCGTGAACAACAGGAGTTGCCCGGCATCCTCCGGTTGATGACCATGACGATCACCATCGTGGTCGTCGTGAGTGTTGTGGCTGGCATCGGGGCTGCAGCCCTCGGCGGTTCGCTGACCGACCTCGGCAGCGGCTACGGCGGTCTGTGGGGGCTGCCAGCCTTGCTCTTGACCTTCACCGCACTGATCCTGGGGGTTGCGGCCGTGATCAAGATCGGGCGAGAGCTGAACCCCGAGAGCGGCCGCTCACGAATCGCAATGCTGGTTCTGGCCGGCGCGTGGGTGGTTGCCATCGGCTACGCGAGCGTGGCCCATGTGGTCGATCCATGCGCCAACGGCTGGTGGGAGGCAAGCAGCCGAATCGGCTCGCAACCGTTGTGTGAGCGGTTCGGCTCCGAGCTGAACTGGCACAGCCGATTCCATCTCTTGGCCCACGCAGCTCCGGCCGCGGTCTTGTTGGGCCTGTACCTGTGGGCGATACAGCGGTGGGGCACCAAAGCGCCAACTGCCGCAGATCGCCACCAGGCTGACAAGGTCATGACCGAACTTGCGTCGAGGTGACAAAGACCGAAAGGACATACCTCGGACTGGCCCTTTGGTCGCGGTGGGCTTCTCGGCCAGCGCGGCCTGAGAGAAGACCGTAGGTAGTGTGATCTTGTGAGCCTCACCTGGGAGCAGTTGATCGTCGATTCGATCTCGCCGGTCGACCTCGGACGTTGGTGGTGTGCTGCGCTCGGCTGGATCGTCGTGAACGACGACCCAGATGAGTTCGAGATTCGGCCCGACATCGAGAGAACACCCGGCCTTCTGTTCGGTCTCGTACCCGAAGCCAAGACCATCAAGAACCGACTCCACATCGATCTTCGGCCCGACGATCGCGATGCCGAGGTCGAGCGCCTCGTGGGACTTGGTGCGAGTCGAATCGATGTCGGGCAACGCGACGAGTCCTGGGTCGTTCTGGCGGATCCCGAGGGCAACGAGTTCTGCGTGTTGTCGTCACGCTGACCCGCAACGTCATTCCCGAGTCAGGGCCCAGGGGACCGGAACGCTTGAAGGAACGTGACGAGCTGGAGAACAACGCAACGGCCGGCGCAAAGACCCGCCGACCAGCAGCGCGGGACCAAGGGCGCGCCGCGGCGATAGCGGAAGTCGCATCGAGGGTCGCCAGCCGACAACGTTTCGGACCGGTCCAGGACGACGCCGTGAAAGGCAGCGGACCGAATGTCCTGATCGCAGATCGCACGCTGACAGAGCTCACCCATGCCGAGTGACTGGTAGAACTCGGCGATCACACACCGGGTCACGTCGAACCCGAAGCCGACCTCGACCGGCACATCGTCGATGACCCAGTCGGGTGCGGTGTAGTAGAGGCGGCGTGTCACCTTCGAACCCCATCGGGCCCGCTCGATCGGGTCGCGGAAGCGAAGACCGGCAATTCGGTGGAGCATCTTTCGTGCCGGCATGATCGAGGCGAACACGACGTCGGAGACGAGCCCGTTCGCCTCCTCCGACCCGAGCCCGTGCTCGACGAGCGCCCGGTGCAGCGCGATCGTGTACGCGCTGGTCTTCAGCAGGTCGCGAGCCCCGGCCCGGGTCGTCGGGATGTGTTGGGCGATTCCCGGGTAGCCCGCATCGGCACGGGCGACGATCCCGCATGCCGTCGTTCTCCCCACCGCCGCCGAAAGCTCTCGACGCGCTGCACGCCTCACCAGCCGCGGTGGTCGTGTGAACCGTCTGCCCACGGTCTCTGCGTCGTCCGGATCAGCGGTCGATGGCTCGAGCACGAAGACGGACCGCTCACCGGTATCGCCATAGTGGTCCGCCAATGCGGGCCACACATCGACGAGCTCGGGCCACCACTGCTCGAGCTCTCCTCCGTCGAGCTCACGGGCCGACACCAGAACCGGTCGACCTCGTTCCCGGACGACTCCCTGGCCGGCGGCACGGAGATTGAACACCCACGGATTGCGGCGTTCACCCGCCGGCCGCGCGTTACCGACCACGTACCGGCTCTCATCACGCACGAACACCAACGGGATTGTTCGCTCCTGACCCGACCGGCGACCCGTCGTCGTCAACAGCAACGTCGGCACAGCGAGACTCGTCGGTGGGCGAAGGCGCCCACCCGACACCTTCACCACGAACCGATCGACCGGGCTCGTGACGTGCTTGATCGCCCACACCGCAGCCGGATGAGACCCGACGGAACGCCTCGGCGACCGAGTCCCCCGTCGACGTCGAGTCACCGCGCCTCTACCACTCATCGGATTCGCTGGTGCGACGACTCAGGTCGCGGCAGCGGCCATGTGATCGCGCTCAGAGACGTCGCGACGGAGCAGATTCAGGATCTCTTCCGTGTTTGCCTTGGTTGTCTCGACGTTGTCGAACATCATCCGGGGTGGGAAGTCCTCGGGCATCTGCTCCATCTTCTCTCGCATCTTGACCCACATGTCCGGCGACGGTCCGCTCTGACACTTCTTCGCAGCTGCGAGACACGCCGCGGTGGCGAAACCAGCCGCAAGACCGATCATCAACTTCTTGTTCATCGTCATCCCCCTCGGGCGGTACACCGAATCACTCGATCCGACGGAACGCTCGATGATCCGACCGAGCGTTCACCCACCACGCGCGCGCACGCCTCTCATCGCGAACAGAGGCCAACGTCACACAGCCGCGCCCGAAGCCGGGTGTTCTGTGAGGGCCCGCTGTGTGCGAGCGTGCGGAGGCATGACGACCGGTATCCCTCCCCGGACGTCTCAGATCTCCTCGTTGCGTTGCATCCATCCGAATGTCAGCCATCCGGGCAGGACGGGGAGCCAGAACGTTGCGAGACGGAAGGTGAGCGTCGCCGACACCGCGATTCCGGCG
>JAHEJN010000135.1 GCA_024638845.1 Acidimicrobiales bacterium
TCTCACCCCCGCTCAGTTGCCTGGTCGCCGTCGACCGAGACGGTGTCGAGCTGGTCGCGCACCAACCCGACGTGGGTCTGATCCCGGCCTCGCTCCAGAAGCTGGTGACGGCGGCAGCGGTGCTCGATCGGGTCGGACCCGAGGCCCGACTCCGCACAGTGGTGGGCGCCGCGGTCCCGGTCGCCGACGGGACGCTCGACGGTGATCTCTTCCTGATCGGTGGCGGCGATCCGCTGCTGTACACCGATGAGTACGCAGCGACGTTCTCGACGCCGGTTCCACACACGTCCATCGAAGAGCTCGCCGACGCCGTCGTCGCCGCCGGAATCACCCAGATCAACGGCGGCGTCGTGGGGAACGAGAGCCGCTACGACTCGCTGCGCCAACCGGGCTCCTGGGACCAGGAGGGCAACCTCGCTCGCGACGGGTTCACGGGTCCGCTCGGGGCCCTCATGATCAACGACGGCTTCGAGGCGTTCCCGCCCGTACGAGAGCCGAACGCCTTTCCCACACCAACGGGCGACCCGGCTGTGCACGCGGCCGCGTTGCTCGACGATCTGCTCGAAGCGCGCGGGGTGGTCATCGCCGGAGGATCGCGCAACGAACCCGAGGTCCCGACGACCCTGGTCGAGGTGGCGGGCATCGAGTCGTTGCCCATGAACGAGATCGTGGGCCAGATGCTGACCTTCTCCGACAACACCACGGCCGAGCTCCTGTTGAAGGAGCTGGGTTTCGTCGTAGGAGCCGATGGCAGTACCGACGCCGGCGCGCTGGCCGCATTGGAGATCCTCGGAGCCCAGGGCATCGACATCGCCACGGTCCGGATCGACGACGGTTCGGGTCTCTCGAACCGGAACCGGCTGTCGTGCCGTTCGATCAACGACATCCTCGAGGCGTTCGGGCTCGAGTCCGATCTCGGACTCGGCCTGGCGGTATCGGGTGAACCGGGCACGCTGCGCGAGCGGTTCCGGACCGCGTCGCTCCGAGGCGCAGTCCACGCCAAGACCGGAACGCTGAACTCGGTCACGGCCCTCGCCGGCTTCATCGAGACGGCGAATGACCAGGTGGTTGCCTTCTCCTACATCATCAATCTCGATCCGGAGATCACACCGGAGCTCTTCGATCTCCAGGACCAGCTGCTGCGGACCCTCGTCGGGTATCCGACCGGCCCGTCCCTCGACGAGCTCGACCCGCTCGAGGCCGATCGAGAGCCAGCCGAGCCCTTCGAGCCCGGCCTGGGCTCGGACGACTCCGCCCCGCCGGCCGACGAGCCGGCGCCGGAGCCCACAGCCACGCAGGAGTCTCCACCCGAGGAGGACGACGGGCTGGGTCCCGATGAGTGAGCCCGGCGGCGCGGGCTACGAGCGGCCGATGTTCCCCCTCGGCTCGGGCCTGCTGCCGAGCGCAGTCCTGCCGCTGCACATCTTCGAAGACCGGTACCGGGTGATGATCAGGCGAGTACTGGACGGCGACCGGGAGTTCGGCGTCGCCCTCATCGAACGGGGCAAGGAGACCGGAGGGGGAGAGGTCCGGGCCACGACCGCGACCATCGCCCAGGTGATCGACGCGGCCGAGTTCGACGACGGCCGCTGGGCCATCGCGGCGGTGGGAACGCGGCGGGTTCGCGTTCTCGACTGGCTACCAGACGACCCCCATCCGCGAGCCATCGTCGACGACTGGCCCGATGAACCCGGTGACGCCGTCTCGCCCGGACAGCTCGACGAGCTGATCGGTCGGCTCAAACGAGTTCTCGGGCTCGTGGCCGAGCTCGGTCACGACGTCGACATCGACCCCGACCTCGCGTCCGACCCGGCGCTGGCCGGCTACCAGATCGGCGCGCTCGCTCCGCTCGGCGACTTCGATCGCCAGCGCGTCCTGACCGCCCCCACCGTGAGCGCGCGGATCGTCATGCTCGGCGACATGCTCGAGGAGCAGGAGCTGTTGTTGCAGGCCCAGCTCCGAGGCTGATCCGGGATTGGTGCGGCAGGTTCTCCCATGCCCTTGTAGGCTCGCCCCCGGGAGGATTTCGATGAGCGAAAAGAAGCGGGTAGACCCCTCGCCCCAAGAGACCGTCACCGAGCTCAAGGTGATGGTCGTCGACTACGCGAAGCAAGAGACGGTCGACCCCCTGAAGCGCCTCGGCGATTGGCTCAAGTGGAGCCTGGCCGGCGCGATCCTCCTCGTCTTCGGTGTCGCGCTGCTCAGCCTGGGACTCCTCCGTATCCTCCAGGAAGAGGTCGACACCTTCGGTGGGGGCAAGTCCTGGATCCCCTACATCATCACCCTCGGTGCGCTCCTCGTCGTCCTCGTCCTGGCCGGATTCGGCATGAAGCGCAGCATCGACCTCAGCGACCGGAGCGACTCGTGACCGATACCCCCAAGCCCATACGCCCCGACGACCTCCAGGCGAAGTTCGTCGAGCTCCAGACCAACGTCGAGAACGCCACGGCCGGCGCCAGGGACACTGCGAAGAAGGCGAGCGTCGTCGGACTTCTCCTCCTGTTGATCATGGTCTACGTGCTCGGTCGCAGGCGCGGCGCGAGCGGCAAGACCGTGGTCGAAGTCCGGCGCGTCTGAAGTGGCCCTATTCCCTCCCTTCCTGAAGCCGGTAACGCTTCTGCGCCGCAGGGCCATCGTCCTGGGTCTGCGTGGTGGCGATCAGAAGCCGACGGCGCTTCTGCGCCGCAGGGCCGTCGTCATGGGTCTGCGTGGTGAGGATCGGAGGTGGTTGGCCGTCGGTGCCACGTTCCTCGCGTACCAGAAGGCGAAGGAGTTGCTCGGCAAGGGGACGCCGCGTGTGGTGCACACCGAGCAACTCGATCCGGGGGAGCGCTTCATCATCTTGCACAGCCCCGCCGCGCCGAAGAAGGCACGTCGCGCCCGGCGTCGAGCTTGATCCCGCAGGCCTCCGGCGCGCAGCTCGTCCCCGGCGAGCGGGTGGTCCTCACTGATCGCAAGGGCCGCCGCTACGTGGTCACCCTCGAGGCCGGCGCCGAGTTCCACAGCCACACCGGCATCATCCAACACGACGCGCTGCTCGCCGCGGGGGAGGGCGGGCGGCTCCGGACCACCGGCAACGCGGAGTACACGATCCTGCGACCGACGCTGAGCGACTTCGTGGTGAAGATGCCACGTGGCGCCCAGGTGATCTACCCCAAGGACCTCGGCGCCATGCTGATGCTGGCCGACGTCTATCCGGGGGCACGGGTCTTCGAGTCGGGGGTCGGTTCGGGTGCGCTGTCGATGACCCTGCTTCGGGCCGGTGCCGAGGTCACGGGGTACGAGATCCGTGAGGACTTCGCCAACCGGGCCCAGACCAATGTGGCGTCGTTCCTCGGGCCAGATCACGTCGATCGATACCGGGTCGAGTTGCGGAGTGCCTACGACGGCATCGACGGCGTCTTCGATCGAATGGTGCTCGACCTCCCCGAACCGTGGCAGCTGGTCCCTCACGCCCTCACTGCGCTTCGGCCGGGCGGCATCCTCGTGGCCTACACCCCGAGCATCACCCAGGTGCAGGAGCTACGCCGTGCCCTCGATCGCGCCACCTTCACCCAGGTCGAGACGCTCGAGGTGTTGCACCGGGGCTGGTACGTCAGCGGCCAGGCCGTTCGGCCCGATCATCGGATGGTGGCCCACACGGCGTTTCTCACCCACGCGCGCCTGCTCACCTCCGACTGAGTCGCTCGTCAGATCAGATTTCGATGAAGATGCACTCGCCGGGACACTCTTCGGCCGACTCGATCGTCGCCTCTTCCTGGCCGGCCGGAACCACGGCGAGTCCCTCGGGTCCGCCCGGGTCGCTGAAGACCTTGTCGCCTTCCTTCACGTACGCGAGACCATCGTCGAGCAGCGTGAAGACGTCGGGCGCGATTTCCTCGCACAGCCCGTCGCCGGTACACAGATCTTGATCAATCCAGACCTTCATGTCGTGTCGACCTCAGGGATAGTGGAACAACGCTGCGAAGTGTAGCCAGATATCGGGTCGATCACCGGAGGACGTGTGTGACCATCGTCGCAGCATTTCGGGCACCGACCGCACCCTGTTGCCCGTCGGCGGGCGTGTATCGTCGAGGGGAACGCCGGCACCCACCTGGGCAGAAGGGATCACGTATCCGTGACATCCGATACCTCCGACACCACCGAGGATCCACCCATCGGTGACGACGACGAGGTCGTCGTCGTTCGTCAGCGGCCCGACACCCAGCCTCTGCGGGTGCGGACACTCGAGGAGCGGTTGCTCGAGACCAAGGGTCAGCTCGCCCAAGCGGTGTCGCAGAACGAGAAGCTCTCGTACACGCTGCGTGAAGCCCGCGACCACATCGCGGCCCTCCGGGAAGAGGTCGAGAAGCTCACCCAGCCGCCGTCGGCGTACGGCACGATGCTCGGCCACAACGACGACGGCACCGTCGACGTGTTCTCGAGTGGCCGCAAGATCCGCGTGGCCGTGCACCCCGATCTCACGACCGCGCTCGAGCTCGGCCAGGAAGTCGTGCTCAACGAGTCGTTGAACGTCGTCAAGGCGCGGGGCAACGACGTAACCGGCGAAGTCGTCACCATGCGCGAGGTGCTGGCCGACGGACGCCGAGCCGTCATCACCGCCCGTGCCGATGAAGAGCGGGTGGCCGAGCTCTGCGAGGCACTGGTCGGCACCAAGCTGCGCTCGGGTGACGCGATGCTCATGGACATCCGCTCGGGTGTGCTCCTCGAGAGGTTGCCCCGGCCCGAGGTCGACGATCTGGTCCTGGAGGAGGTGCCCGACGTCTCGTACGGCGATGTCGGTGGTCTCGATGCCCAGATCGAGAGCATCGTCGACGCCGTCGAGCTTCCCTTCCTGCACCAGGATCTCTTCTCCGAGTACCAGCTGCCAGCCCCCAAGGGGATCCTGTTGTACGGGCCACCGGGCTGCGGCAAGACTCTCATCGCCAAGGCCGTGGCCAGCTCGCTCGCCAAGAAGGTGGCCGAGGTCAGCGGCGACGGCAAGGCCACGAGCTACTTCTACAACATCAAGGGTCCGGAGCTGCTGAACAAGTACGTGGGTGAGACCGAGCGCCAGATCCGCCTGGTGTTCCAGCGCGCCCGCGAGAAGAGCGAGGAGGGCTGGCCGGTCATCGTGTTCTTCGACGAGATGGAGTCGCTGTTCCGAACCCGCGGTACCGGCATCTCCTCCGACATCGAGTCGACCATCGTCCCTCAGCTGCTCGCTGAGATCGACGGCGTCGAGACCCTGAAGAACGTCATCGTCATCGGCGCGTCCAACCGTGAGGATCTGATCGACCCGGCCATCCTTCGGCCCGGTCGCCTCGACGTGAAGATCAAGATCGAGCGGCCCGACGTCGATGCCGCCACCGCGATATTCGGTCGGTATCTCACCTCGGATCTTCCGCTGGCCGACTCGGCGGTCGAGGCCATCGGCGGGGGCGATCGCGACAAGGCCGTCCAGGGCATGATCGAGGAGACCGTCGTCGACATGTACGCCACCGAGGAGCTCAACCAGTTCCTCGAGGTCACGTACCAGAACGGCGACAAGGAGATCATGTACTTCAAGGACTTCTCCTCGGGAGCGATGATCGAGAACATCGTGCGGCGCGCCAAGAAGCTCGCCATCAAACGCGTGATCGACGGGGGAGAGGCCGGCATCGTCCTCGAAGATCTGTTGGCGTCGGTGAGCCAGGAATTCAAGGAACACGAGGATCTCCCCAATACCACCAACCCCGACGACTGGGCCAAGATCTCCGGCAAGAAGGGCGAACGGATCGTCTACGTGCGCACCCTCATCAGCCAGGACAGCGACCCCCATGGCGGCCGCTCGATCGAGCGCGTCGGCACCGGCCAGTACCTCTGATCCTCCGCCTCGTCATCGAAATTGGTTTGCGGCGGCCCACAGATGGGCCCTCGCAAACCAATTTCGTT
>JAHEJN010000136.1:0-2993 GCA_024638845.1 Acidimicrobiales bacterium
CGTCTCCAGTTGGAAATCGTCGTCGACGGCTGCGATCACGGTGGCGCCTCGGAACAATCCGACGATGACGTGGGAGAGCGAGAACTGACGCTGACCGCTGCCGACGAGCAGAACTCGGTCTCCGGCCGCGACCTCCATGAACTCCTGGGCGCAGTGCGCCATGCCGATCGAGCACTCGCCGGCGATCGCGTACCGGAAGTCGAGGTCGTCGGGGAGCAGGGTGCAGATCCCCTCGTCTGCGAGCCGGTACTGCCCGAACGCTGCCCATCCCGATGCCGACTCGTTCTTTCGTTCGACCGGCGCCAAGCCGTCGACGAAGAACTCGATCGCCGCCGTACTGGAGCCGGCTCGGACCCCATCGGAGAGGCTGGCGCAGTGCGCCTGCGACAGGGAGTTCTGGCATGCGTAGCAGCGACCGCAGTAGGCGCCGTGGGAGATCAGCACACGGTCACCGGGGGCGAACGTGCGTGATTCGGGTGCCTCGAGCACCGTACCGACCCCCTCGTGGCCCATCCCGTACAACGGCGAGTCGAACCACTCGTGGACGTGATCGGTGTACATCCGATCGTCGACACACACCGCAGCGATCTCGGTCTTCACCAGCACCGAACCCGGCTTGACCCGGGGATACGGGCGTTCGACCAATTCGACGGTGTAGGGCTCCGGAACCGTCACGATCGTGTTGGTTGCTGGCGTGTCCATTGGCGGCTCCTCGAGATCGGTTGACACATCGGTTGGGCGAGTGCACCGCTCGCTCCGTAGACGAACGTACGGGACGCGTTCTTCGCGAGCCTCCCCTGGTACGGGTGAGGCTCGTTCCGCGACGGGTGAGTCGGGCTCGCAACACGATCAGGGGCGTTGGGCGGGACTCACCGAGCGGTTACCGACGACGACCCGGGTGACCGCCATCGCGATCAGCGCGGGGACGATGATGGTTGCCTGGCCGGTGTATTCGGCGACGAACACGACCCCGGTGAGCGGGACGGCGTACCCGGCACCGAGCATCGTGGCAGCACCCACCACGACGAAGAGCGCGACGTCGTCGGTGCTCGACGCGTCGGCGAACAACCGGCCGATCACGGCGCCGGCCGCCATGAGCGGGATGAACAGACCGCCGACGCCGCCGCCACCGATCGAGACCGCCGGGCCCAGCGCGCGCAGGGCGAACACGCCGAGCAGGACCAGGATCGCGTGGTCGGGCTTGACCGCCCAGTCGATCACCGAGTTGCCCGACGTGAGGGCGAGCGACTCACCGGTCATGCCGCGGCCGAGCGCGTAGATCCCGGCCAGCGCGGCGCCCGCGACAACCGCGCGGAGCCCCGCCGGGTAGCGCGACGTCATGTGTTCGGCGGTCGAGATGAGCCAGATGACTCCGATCGCCGCAATACCGATCACCAGGCCGAGCAATGCGCTGAGGAACGCCCGGCCGACCGTCAGCTCGATCAGTGGCACCTCGATCTCCGATTCGACGCCGTCGATGAGCGCCATCGTGAGGTAGCCGGATGCTGCGCCAAAGATCGCCGGGAGGATCCGTTCGCCGGAGAAGCGACCGCGGAACGGCACCTCCATCGCGAAGATCGCGCCCGCTGCAGGCGATTTGAACACCGCTGCGATGCCGGCCGCCGAGCCGGCGACGAGCAACGCGTGGAATGCGTCACCACGCAGCACCGACCAGCGGCGGTGGATGAGCGTGGCGACCGCCGAGCCGGTGTACACCGCTGGGCCCTCGAGACCGAGCGGGGCGCCACTGCCGAGGGTGGTGAAGGCACCGAGCACTCGGCCCGGAGCATGTTTGACGTCCATGTCCGGCTCGGAGTGGTGGAACTGTTCGACGTACACCTCGGTCGACGCCGACGAACGCCCACCGACGTAGCGGATCGCAATCGCCGTGATCAGCGCGCCTGCGACCACGACGACCGCCGGCACCCAGACATCGGCCTCGAACACCTCGTGGAGGACCTCGTCGACCAGGTGCTCGAGCGCCAAGACGACTAGTCCGGTCACGATCCCGATCACGGTGGCCGCGGCCAGGCGGGCCGCCAGATCACGCCAGTCGGTCGGCTCTTTCGTACTCCCAGTTCTCGTGCCCGTTCCTTCGGTCATGGCAACACTCTCGTGACCCTGTTGATCTTCCCGTTGATGCGCTCCAACTTGGCGACACCGTTGTGCACGGTTCTGTACGCCTCGAAGTTGTCGCCCAGCTGCTCACGCAAGCGATCCTCGGAGGCCTTGTCGAGCGGTTGGCCCTTGCGGGTCATCGCCTTGAGTTGCTCGAAGTCCTCGTCGGGCATCTGCCCCTTCAAGAACGCATCGAGTTGCTTGTCGACGTACCGGTCGACCCGGCGGTCGAACCAGCTGTCGATCTGTCGATTAACCCAGCCTGCCATGACGTACCTCTCTTCCTTGCGGCACGCAGCGCGTACCTAACTCACCTGCGCCGCAGGAGCGGCGCTTGCGGACTCCCGGTCGCCGTCGTTCGACGATCGCTTGGGCCAGATCCAGACGAGGAGGACGACCACGGACATACCTGCGCCGACGGCCCCCATCCAGTTGACGGCGTTGAACCCGTAGGCATCGGCGAGCACACCGCCGAGCATCGATCCGATGAAGCCGCCGAACGCGGACCCGGCGATCAGCCAGCCGTTGGCGATGCCAGCTGGGAACGTGGCGAAGCGGACCGCGGTGCTCGGCTGGGCCAAACGGGCGAACGGACTGCCCTGGTACAGGATCTGCATGAAGGCGATGCCGAGCAGTGCCGGGCTGCCGGAGATGACTCCGACGACCGCCATGCCGAGGGCGCCGACGAACCGCATCAGCACCCCGAGCGAGTACGTGGGGATGTTGCCGCGTGACGCCATCATCTTTCCGGCGACGATGAAGAGGGCGATGTTGAGGAGGCCGGCGACCGAGATCAGCGACGAGGTCTCGGCCTCGCTGATGCCGTAGACGTTGGGCATGATGTTCGAGATCTGGCTGTTGATGCCGTTGTTCGC
>JAHEJN010000136.1:3093-5892 GCA_024638845.1 Acidimicrobiales bacterium
GCTGCTGCTGCGTCGCTGGTCACCTCGGTGATGTACGGCGGGATCAGCAACGCCATGAACGCCGAGAACGCTGCGCCGGTGGCGAAGTTCGACGTCATCCACCACTCGAACGGCCGCCCCTCCCCGCCGGTTGCTGCGCCGGTTGCGGTGTCGTCGCTCATCGCGGTCCGATCAGGCGACGTGGCTCAGATCGGCGCGATCCGGTCGCCGCACGACGGTGACGGGCCGGGGGAGGAGACCGATCTCGCGGGCTCGGTGGATGGCCTCGGCCCGGCAGTGGGCCCCGAGCTTGAGGTACAGCGACTTCAAGTGGGTCTTGAGCGTGTTGCGGGTCACGCCCATTTCCCGTGCGATGTCCTTCTGGCTCAGCGAGCCGTCGGGGAGCAGCCGGAGTGTGGCCAGTTCTTGTCCGGTCAGCGTGACGCCCCCGACCATCGTCGAATGCGGTGGCTCATGACGTTCGCCATCCTGAACGAATGAGCTGCGGATGGCGTTCAGATGGCGTCGAGCGGTCATGATGTCGCCCGCATCGAGCGCGGCAGCGATGACCGCGAGTTGTCGATCGACCGACACCTCGACCGTGCCGTTGCGGGTGGCGAGCGTGTCGTGGTGATTCCCCATGCACTCGAGCGTGCACCGTCCGGACGCAGCGCACCAGGGCCATCGTGCAGGGTTCGACCATTGACGAATGTCAGGGCTCGGTTCGCGATGGCGAACTTGTCGTTGCCGTCGATGCCTGCAAACATCAAGGCGGAAGCGAAGTGATGTCGGCGGTCTTCTCGGATCCGACGACTGCGAGGAGGTGCGCAATGACGATCGGATGGGGCTCGGTCGCGTACGGGTTCGTCTGTGGCGCGTCGGCGTCGATCGCCGTGGTCTTTCTCCTCATCGGTGGCCGGACACGCCGGGTCGACCCGCTGATGGTGTCGTTCGGGCTGTTCGCACTCGCCTCGTCGGTCTCCGCGGCGGCCACGATCCATCTGCACCGATCGGCCACGATGTCTGCGTACGAAGATGCCGTCAAGGTCTACGGAATCGTGTTGTTCGTCACCTTGATCTCGATCGTGGTCGTGATCGCGGTGTGGACCGGCACGATTTCCAGATGGGCGATGACCATCTGGGCGGTCGCCACGGTTCCGATCGGCATCCTGCAGTTGTGGCTGCCGAATGGCCTGTTGGCGGGCGACATCGACGAGCTGCGAAGCGTGCAGTTGTTCGGCGAGCAGTTCGTGGTGAACGTCGCCACATCGTCACCGTGGCGACCGGTGCTCGATGTGTATCTCTTCGCCACGCTCGGCATGCTCATCGTCGCCCTTGCACGGGGGTACCGGCTCGGTCATCGAAGGAGCGCCGCGGTCGTTTCGCTCGGGTTCCTCATCGGGCTGGGGTTCGCGACGTGGGACACGTTCGTCGACTGGGGGCGGGTGAACACGCCGTATCTCGCACCGTTTGGCCTGCTCGCTGCGCTGGTCGGTGGCGCGATCTACCTGGCCGAGCGCAGCGTCCGCACCGACCGGCGCCTGGCGGAGCAGACGTTCCGGCTGGAGGAGACCGTGGTCGATCGCACGGCAGCGCTGCGCAAGTCCAACCACGAGCTTGAGGCTCAACTTGCTCGGCAGCGACGTTCTGCGCGCACCCTGGCCGTGTTGGCACAGGAGTTCGAGGCGTCCAACGCCCTGGTCGATCCTGACCCGGCAGCGGTTGCCACGTTGCTGGATCAGCTGCTGGGGCAACTGGGCGCAGTCCTTCTCGCCACGAGCGTCGAGCTGCGAATCGATGACAACCGCTATGCGGAACTGTTGCCGCGGTCGTCGCTGTGGCGAGCATCCGATTCGCCTGACGATGGAACCGGGCACGGTGGGACGACCGACCTGTGCGCGCCGATCGAGATCGGATCGCTCAGGATCGGCGAACTCGTCGCACGGTCGGTGCCCGAACACAAGCCGACCTCAGGCGAGTCGAGCTACGTCGAGCTCACGGCCGAACACCTGGCCGGGCTGTTCCAACGACTGGAGCTCGTCGAGCGCGTCGCCGAGTCAGCGGTCGAAGGTGAACGCCAGCGCATTGCGATGGACCTCCACGACTCGGTGACTCAGCGGATGTATTCGATCGCGTTCCTCGCTGATGCCGCGGTGCACCTGGCCGAGGAGGATCCCGCCAACGTCGGCGAACCGGTGAGACGCGTGCGCGAGCTCGTCCTGTCGTCGCTCGCGGAGCTGCGGGCGTTGCTGGTCGAGCTTCGGCCGGCGGCTTTCGAGAGCGAGGACCTGGCCGGCCTGATCAGCCAACTTGCCGAGAGCGTGGCATCGCGGTCCGAGCAGTCCGTCGACGCACAGGTCGGAACCCTGCCGCCGATGGGTGCCGAGGTCAAGGTCGCGATGTACCGCATCGCACAGGAGGCTTTGAGTAATGCATGCCGCCACAGCGGGGCCGATCGCGTGCGGGTGAAGCTCGGTCACGATGCTGGCGTCACTACGCTCGAGGTCAGCGACGACGGGATCGGCTTCACGCCGTCGGATGTGAACGGGGGGAGCGGCCTCGGCAACCTCCGCTCCCGGGCGGCCAGGATCGGCGCCGAGCTCGATGTCGTCAGCCGGCCGGGATCCGGGACGAGCGTCGAGGTCCGCTTCACCCAGGCGATCGATCCGGCCGCGCCCGCGCCGGAGGCAGCCGAGGCATGAGCGCACCCATCCCGATCCGTGTTCTGCTGGTCGACGACCACGCTGTCGTCACCGAGGGCCTGACGATGCTGCTCTCCCGGTTCGCCGACTTCGAGATCGTCGGAACGGCGTCGGGAGG
>JAHEJN010000049.1 GCA_024638845.1 Acidimicrobiales bacterium
TCGGCCTCGTCGACGATGACGCACTCGATGCCGCTGATGTCGATCTCCTTGCGCTCGACGAGGTCGATCATGCGGCCCGGGGTGGCCACGACCATCTCGACACCCTTCACGAGCTTCTTGATCTGCTTCTCGATGTCGGCACCGCCGTAGATGGCCGCGACGTGGAAGCCCCGCGCCTTGACCAGCGGATCGAGCTCTTCTTTCACCTGCGTCGCCAGCTCGCGGGTGGGCACCAGTATGAGGGCCCTGGGTTGGCGGGACTTGGCCTTGGTCAGGCGCTCGAGCGCCGGAATGCCGAAGGCGAGGGTCTTTCCGGAACCAGTCTTGGCTTTGCCGCAGACGTCGCGGCCGGCGAGGGCATCGGGAATGGTGAGGGCCTGGATCGGGAAAGCCGACGTGATGCCTCGGCCTTCGAGGGCGTCGCAGATGTCGGACGCGACGCCGAGCGCTGCGAACGTGGGCGGTGCTTCGACCGCGATTTCAGATGAGGACATGAGGTCTTTCGTGCTTTTCGAAGGGGAGGCGGCGTTTGGCGCCCGGACCAAGCGTACCGACTCGACTGCGATCAGTCGTGATTCGGTCGGACTCGGCCGTTCACCACGGCGACGCCCTCGGCCCGCAGCCGGCGCTCGTGTTCGACCTCGTGGCCGGGAACCAGCCGACCGGCGCGGTTGATGACGCGCCACCACGGGTACCCCTCGGAGCGCCCCAGGAATGTGCCCACGGCGCGAGCCGCTCCGGGATATCCGGCTTCGGCCGCCACCTCACCGTAGGTGACCACGTCGCCGGGCTCGAGGGCCAGCAGCACCGCCGCCACCGCGGCGTCGAACGGCAACCGCTCGTCGGTCACGGCTCGAGGGCGGCCACCCGGCCGGGAAGCCGATCGAGCCGCACGACGTCGACCGGCGCCTCGAACCCGCGCACGGTGATCGACCCCACTGGCTCGACGAGGATGTCGACCATGGCGGGCGTGACGATCTCGGCGGGCGCGATCACGTGACCCGCTCCGGCGAGATCGCAGAGACGAGCCGCCAGGTTCACCACCGACCCGATGTAGTCGTCGCCTTCGAACAAGATGACCGGGCCGGCCGCGAGGCCCGCCCGCAGCGGAAGCCCGCCACAGGTGTCCTCGATGATGTGATGCATGTCGATTATCGCCTCGACCAGCGGTTCGCGGGTCACCGACACCAACATGGCGCCGTCACCCAACCACTTGGCCACCCGGACCGCTCGCTCGGAAGACACCTGGCGCACCGTCGCCCGGAAGCAGGCCAGGACGCTGACCGCTTCGGTGTCACCGGCCTGGTCGGTCAGCGCTGTGAAACCCGACAGGTCGATGAACGCGAAGGTCCGCTCGACCCGCGCCGCGCCATGAGTGGGAGAGAACTCTGACTCGTGTGCTGCAGCCGCCACCGGCTCAACCTACTGGCAACGAGCCATGCGGGGGCCTACTCGCTCGAAGCGGCCTCGACCTCGTCGACGGGCTCATCGTCGTCGGCGGGCTGATCGTCTTCGACCGCATCGTCGGCACGCTTCAGGCCGGTGAGCACATAGCCGATCGCCAGCAACGCCACAACGCCGAACACCCAGAGGTTCACCCGCAGCCCCGCGACCTTCGACGCGGTGTCGATCCGCAGCGCCTCGATCCAGAGACGGCCGATGGAGTAGCCGGCCACGTACAAGCCGAAGAGCCGGCCCCGCTTCAACACCTTGCGACGATCGACCCACAGCAGGAGACCTACCAGCGCGAGATTCCAGAGCGACTCGTAGAGGAAGGTGGGATGGAACGTCTCCTCTCCCTCGTAGCCGGCGACCCGGTGTTGCTCGTCGATCTCGACCGCCCACGGAAGATCGCTCGGCTTGCCGTAGAGCTCCTGGTTCCACCAGTTGCCCCAGCGGCCGATGGCCTGCGCCAGGGGTAGTGCCGGTGCGGCGGCGTCGAGCACGTCGAGCACGCGGAGCTCGTTGCGGCGCATCACCACGTAGCCCCCGGCGACTCCGAGCGCGATACCGCCGAGGATGCCCAGCCCTCCCTGCCAGATGTAGAACGCCTCGTTCCACCGGCCCTGGAACGACCGCCAGTCGGTGATCACGTGGTACAGGCGAGCGCCGATGAGCCCGGCCGGCACCGCCCACATGGCGATGTTGGCTGCGTGTTCCTCCGACATTCCCCGCTCGGGAAGGCGCTTGGCGAACACCCACACCGCCGCCAGGACGCCGAGGCCGATCATGACGCCGTAGGCGCGGACCTCTATCCCGACGTCGAGCACGCCCGAGCTCGGGCTGGGGATCGATGCGAGAAGCGTCACGAAGGTCACGGGCCCAGAACCCTAGGGGAACCGAAGTGATTCCTCGCGCCGCGTCCCTCAGGCGCCGAGCTGGGTCGGCGTGACCGCCATGATCGTGGCCGCGCCGGCACAGGCGGCTCGCTCTTCGGCATAGGCCCTGGGCAGGATCTGCTCGCAGAAGAACGCAGCGGTGCAGATCTTCGCCTCGAGATAGTCGCGGCGGTATCCGCCGCCGTCACCGTCGAGCAGGGCATGGGCTGCGAGCGCGCTCTGACCGTGCATCCACCCACCGACGACCGCGCCGAACTGCGCCAGAAGCGCCGTGGCGCCGGCCAGCCCGTCGAGTGGGTCACTCGCGGCCTTCTCGGCGAACCAGGCCACCGAGCGGCGCAACGACTCGATCGACTCGGCGAGCGCCAACCCGATCGGTTCCAACTCGTCACCGGCACCGCTGAGCTCGGCCGCAACGGCAGCCATCGAGTCGACCAGGCCGGCCACGGTGGCGCCCCCGGAGAGCGGCAGTTTCCGGCTGACCAGGTCGAGGGCCTGGATGCCGTTGGTGCCCTCGTAGATCGGCGCAATGCGGGCATCGCGGAAGTGCTGGGCCACGCCGGTCTCCTCGACATAGCCCATGCCGCCGTTGACCTGCACCGCGAGCGAGGTGAGCTCGACACCCATGTCGGTGCACCACGCCTTGGAGATCGGGGTGAGGAGCTGCGCGAGGTCGTCGGCCGCAGCCCGGTCGGCTTCATCGGGACCGTACAGCGACCGGTCGACCGCGGCGGCGTTGAGGTACAGCAGACCCCGCATGGCCTCGACGATGGACCGGATGGTGAGCAGCATGCGGCGCACGTCGGGATGACCGATGATCGCCTCGCCCCGCTCCCCGTTGATCGGACGGCCCTGCACGCGCTCGGCGGCATAGGCAACCGCCTGCTGATAGGCCCGGTCGGCGATCGAGAGGCCCTGGACACCGACACCGAGGCGGGCGTTGTTCATCATCGTGAACATGTAGCGCATCCCGGCGTTCTCCTCGCCGATGAGATACCCGACCGCGCCGTCGTGGTCGCCGAAGCTGAGGACGCAGGTGGGGCTGGCATGAATCCCGAGCTTGTGTTCGAGCGACACGCACGAGATGTCGTTGCGCTCGCCCAGGCTGCCGTCGTCGTTCACCAGGTACTTCGGCACGATGAAGCAGCTGATCCCCTTGGTGCCGGGGGGTGCATCGGGTGTCCGGGCCAACACCATGTGGATGATGTTCTCGGTCAGTGAGTGCTCGCCGTAGGTGATGAAGATCTTGGTGCCGTTGATGCGATACGTGCCGTCGGGCTGACGGGTGGCCTTGGAGGTGAGCGCCCCGACATCGGAGCCGGCGTGGGGCTCGGTGAGGTTCATGGTGCCGGCCCACTCGCCCGACACCATCTTGGGCAGGAACTGCTCCTTCTGGGCCTCGCTGCCGTGGTGGTCGAGCATGTCGATGGCACCGAAGGTGAGCAGCGGGCACAGAGAGAACGCCAAGGAGGCGGAGGTCACGAGCTCTTGCATCGCCGTGCCCACGAGCTGGGGGAATCCGCCGCCGCCGTAGGCCTCGTCGAAGGTGACACCGGGCCAGCCGGCCTCGACGTACCGGCGGTAGGCCTTGTCGAACCCGTCGGGAGTGGTGACGGTGCCATCGTCGTTGCGGCGGCTGCCCTGCTGGTCGCCGACGGCGTTCAGCGGCGCGATGACCTCGGCCATGAACCGACCGGCCTCCTCGATGACTCCGTGGACGCTCTCGCGATCGAGCCAGCTGAAGTGCTCGAGCGCGAGCACGTCGTCGAGACCGGCGAGGTGATCGAAGGTGAACCGGATGTCGTCGAAAGGGGCCTTGTAGTCGTTGCTCACCGGATCCTCCGTCGATTCCGGAACCGGCAACCGCCCCGGTTCCTGCTGGTGGTGAGCCTATGTTACCGGCCGGTCACCCTCGGAATCACGCCGAAGCTTCGTGCGTCGAGGTCGGCGGCCGCGGAGCCGACTGGCGGCGTCGCGTGTCGCGCTGCGCACGGTTCGCTTCTCGAGGTGTACGAGCGTCACGCCGGCCCGCTTGGCCAGCACGTCGTTGAGCTCGGCGCCGATGAGCAGCCCGATGGCGAGCACATAGGCCCACAGCAACAGCGTGAGCACGCCACCCACAGCCCCGAGGATCGCGTTGGAGCCGCCGATGGCCGAGTCGACGTAGAGGCGGAAGCCGAAGGTCGCCGCCAACCAGAAGACCGCGGCGAGGACCGCGCCCGGGAGATCCCACCGCCACGGCGTCACCGACAGCGGGGTCACGTGATAGATCGTTGCCGCCCAGCCGATGAGGCCGACGAAAGCACCGACGGGGCCGATGATCTGCCAGGTGGAGTCGAACCAGGTACCCAGTTCACCGCTACGCCCGAACAGCGGGCCGAGGAAGAGCACCGTCACCGCGACGGCGCCGATGATCACTGTGCCGAACCCCAACAGAATGGCGGTGACCCGAGTGTGGAACCACGATCGTTCGGCATCGACGTCGTAGGCGATGTCGAGCGCGCCGACGACCGAGTTGAAGCCGCGCGAGAAGCCGAACAACGACAAGATCACACCGAAGGTCAACGCGCCCGCGCTCGGCGAGGCGAACAGCTCCTCGACGGCCGTCGAAATGGGTCCGGCCTCGGAGCCGAGGGCCGAGCCGATGCCCTCGACGATCTCGGCCTCGGTGCGGCCGGCGACATCGGCGCCGAGAATGGAGTCGAGCCAGCCGAGGGTGGCGCCGAGCACGAGCAGCCCGGGGAAGATCGACAGCACGAGCCAGAAGGCGATCTCGGCGGCGAGGCCTCCGCACCGATCATGGTTCCACTGGTCGAAGATGTCGACGATGAGGCGCCACACCCAGCGCACGCCGGGCAGCCCGACGAACCACCACCACATCCGTGCTATCACCCCGCGAGCCTCGCGCAGAAGGACCCTGGTCGTGGAGATGGGCTCTCAAGCCACGACGTCGACGGGAGTACCGAGTGGAAGCTCCTCGACGAGGAACTCGATGACGTCGTTGGGTACTCGAATACAGCCAGACGACAGCGCCTGGCCGACATCCTGGGGCGTGTTCGTCCCGTGGATGGCGACGACGGGCAGGCCGCCGTTGAAGATCTCGAGGGTGTCGGAGAAGGCCGACAGGCTGAGAATCCAGCTTCCGTAGACGCCGCCGCCGCCGGGCACCTTGTCGTTCACGAACCAGCGCCCCACCGGCGTCGGCGCCGACTCGCGACCGATGACCGCTCCGGTCTCACTGATCAGCTCCGGGCCGTCGAACACCTGCACGCTGAACGCCGAGAGGTCGACCACGGCCCGGTACCGATGGCGGTCGAACGTGAAGCCTGCGGTGTCGACCCAGGCCTCCGAGGCGTTGGGCCGCACGGGAAGCTGCACCTTCACCCACTCGTCGCCCACCGCCCCCTGGGTGACCATGAGGGTGAGATCGGTGCCGAAGTAGGTGGGATTGAGCACCACGTCCTCGAACTGAACGGGGTTGCCGTCGGGCCCGTCGAACAGCTCGATGTAGCGGAAGGTGCTGTCGTGGGGATGCACGAGCCCGGTGGTGAGGTCGGCGGTGATCGTGACGACCTCCCACGGATCGGCGGGCTCGGTGGTCGGCGTCGGGGCGGCGGCGACCTCGGGCTCTTCGACCGCAGCCACGGTGGGCGTCGGCGCCGCCGACTCGTCGAAGGCCGGCCTCAACCCACCGCAGGACGCCGTCGCGAACGTCGCGGTCACGACGATGGCGACCAGCGACAGTCGGTACGATCTCACGCCCTCATTGTGCCGCGAGCTGGGGGCCGATGCGTGACGGTCGGCGTCAGCTGCACCCGCTGGTCGCCCCACAGCCCGGGCACACGTGGCACGAGCCGGCCCGAACCATGGCCGTGCCACACTGCATGCAGAACGGGGCATCGGCCCGGTAGCCCGATTCGACGTCGGCGCCCTGGACGTTCGCGGTGGCCGCCTCGGCCACGCCGGGCAGTGTTGGTTGACGCCGTTCGTCGGTGGTGTGGATGTTGAGCTCGGTCCGCTCTTCCGGGGTGAGGTACATCACGGCCAGCTTGCGGAACAAGTAGTCCATGAGGCTCTGGGCGATGCGCAGATCGGGATCGTCGGTCATGCCCTGCGGCTCGAAGCGCATCCCGACGAAGGCATCGACGAAGGCCCGCATGGGCACGCCGTACTGCAACCCGTGGCTGACCGATATGGCGAAGGCATCCATGATCCCGGCCAGCGTCGATCCCTGCTTGGAGACGTTGACGAATATCTCACCGGGCCGGCCGTCGTCGTACTCGCCGACGGTGACGAAGCCCTTGCAGTCGGCCACCCGGAACTCGAAGGTGCGCGACCGGCGATCTCGCGGCAGGCGGCGGCGAACGGGCTCGGCGTCGGCCGGGGCGACCTGCTCGATGGCGGTCTCGGCCTGGGTCGACGCGGCACCGGCACCGACCGACAGGGGTTGGCCCAGCTTCGAGCCGTCGCGGTACACCGCGACGGCTTTCACGCCGAGGTGCCATGCCTCGATGTACAGCTCGGCGACATCGCCGACCGACGCCGACTCGGGCACGTTCACCGTCTTGGAGACACCTCCGCTCAGGAAGGGCTGCACGGCCGCGATCATGCGCACGTGCCCGAGGTGATGGATGACGTTGTCTCCCATCGAGCAGGCGAACACCGCACGGTGGTCGTCGGCCAGATGGGGGGCGCCATCGGTGCTGTGGTGCTCGTCGATGTGGGCGAGGATGTCGGCGATCTGGCGCTCGTGGTAGCCGAGACGATCGAGCGCCCGGGGAATCGACCGGTTCACGATGCTCATGGTGCCGCCACCGACCAGCGTCTTGGTCTTCACCAGCCCGAGATCGGGCTCGATACCGGTGGTGTCGCAGTCCATCATGAAGCTGATGGTTCCCGTGGGGGCCAGAACCGTCACCTGACTGTTGCGGACGCCGCCGCGCTCGGCCTGGACGCACGCCTGGTTCCACGCCCGCTGGGCCGCCTCGAGCACGGTCGGAGGCGCGAGCTCGTCGTCGATTTCGGCGACGGCCGCCTGGTGTCTGGCCAGCACGGCCAGCATCGGTTCGCGATTCTCGGCAAACCCCGAGAAGGGACCGAGGCGGTCGGCGATGGCCGCCGATACGGCGTAGGCCTCGCCGGTCATGAGCGCCGTGATCGCAGCGGCCACGGCTCGGCCGTGGTCACTGTCGTAGGCCAGACCCGACGCCATGAGCAAGGCGCCGAGATTCGAGTAGCCCAGCCCGAGCTGGCGAAACGCCTCGGTGGTCTCACCGATGGCCACGGTCGGATAGTGCGAGCGCGAGACGAGGATCTCCTGCGCGGTGACCATGACCCGAACCGCGGCCCGGAACGACTCGACGTCGAGCTCACCGTCGTCGTCGAGGAACTTCATCAGGTTGAGACTGCTCAGATTGCAGGCCGAGTCGTCGAGGTGGAAGTACTCCGAACAAGGATTGCTGGCGGTGATCGGACCGGTGTGGGGTGCCGTGTGCCACCGGTTGATGGTGGTGCCGAACTGGATACCGGGATCGGCGCATTCCCATGCCGCCTCGGCGATCTGGTCGAACAACTCCCGCGCCCGAACCGTTTCGACCACCTCGCCGGAGGTGCGGGCGATCAGGTGCCACTCGTCGTCGTTCACGACGGCCTGCATGAAGTCGTCGTTGACCCGCACCGAGTTGTTGGCGTTCTGGTACTGCACCGAGAACGAGTCGGCTCCGTCGAGACTCATGTCGAAGCCGGCCGCCTGGAGGGCCAGGGCCTTCTGCTCCTCCCGTGCCTTGCACCAGATGAACTGCTCGATGTCGGGATGATCGATGTCGAGCACCACCATCTTCGCCGCCCGGCGGGTGGTGCCGGCCGACTTGATGGTGCCCGCTGACGCGTCGGCGCCGCGCATGAAACTCACGGGACCGCTGGCGGTTCCACCACCGTCGAGGGGCTCGGTGCTGGCCCGGATGTTCGACAGGTTGACCCCGGATCCGGAACCCCCTTTGAAGATCATGCCCTCTTCGGCGTACCAGTTGAGGATGCTGGGCATCGTGTCGTCGACGCCGAGGATGAAGCAGGCACTGGACTGCGGCCGGGCGCCGGCAACCCCGATGTTGAACCAGACGGGTGAGTTGAATGCGGCGTATTGGTGCACGAGCAGGTGGGTGAGCTCGGCACCGAAGGTGGCCTGTTCGATGTCGTCGACGAAGTAGCCGCCGTCCCCGCCCCACGCCGTGACGGTGTCGGCCACCCGGCCGATCACCTGACGCAACGACGTCTCGCGCTCGGCGGTGCCGAGCCTCCCTCGGAAGTACTTCTGCGTCACGATGTTCACGGCGTTGTCCGACCACGACGACGGGAACTCGACACCGGCCTGCTCGAAGGCCACCGATCCGTCGGCCCAGCTGCGGATCCGAGCGTCCCGCTGGCCCCAGTCGACCACGTCGAAGGGGTGGACCCCCGGGACCGTGAAGTGCCGCGTGAACACGTGAGTCGTCGGGTGCGGGGCGATCGTCATGAGAACTCCGGAGGTCTGGGCTTCGCGCAGAGATGGCCGGCTCGCGACACCGCGGTATGCAGGAGCTGGCGTGCAGACGCCAGGTAGAGAGCGAGCGCGGGCGACACGGAATGCCGCCCGCCAGTGTTCTCAAGGAGTCGTCTGACCCACGAGGGCCATAGGACGCCTGCCACCATCCGGTTGCCTGCACCCCAGCCCCTGCTTCCACGACAACCGTAGGGACCCACCCTGTGAATTGGAAGGGGACTTCCTGGGGATTTCGCGTCGAACCTGTGTGTATCGCTGTGGATCTCGCGGGTGGGGCCCATACGGCGACCTGGAACCGGGCCACTACCGTCTCTTCCATGGCTCATGCTCCGGTCACGTTCCGCCTCCATCGAGGCGCCGCTGCCGTCGAGTCGATCGCCTCGGCCGACCTCGCCCCGTGGATCGCAGCCGAACGACGGCCCCCGCCCGCCGACCGACCCTGGATGTTGGTGAACATGATCGCGAGCCTCGACGGCGCCGTCGCCGTCGACGGGCTCTCGGGCGGGCTCGGCGGGCCCGCCGACAAGGAGATGTTCCGTGCGTTGCGGGGGGTGGCCGACGCGATCGTGGTGGGCGCGGGCACGGCGCGCGCCGAGAACTACGGCCCGCCCATCGTTTCCGACGAGATCCGGTTGCAGCGCCAGGGCCGCGGCCAGGCCGACGTGCCCCAGATGGCCATCGTGACCCGGTCGGCCCGCCTCGACCCGTCGGCTCGGGTGTTCACGCCCGGATCGCCGCGGCCGCTGCTGTACGCCGCCGCGACCGCCGACCCCGATCGCGTCGACGCGCTGCGGGCCGTCGCCGAGGTCGTGGTCGCCGGCGACGACGGCGTCGATCCGGTTCGCATGACCGCCGACCTGGCCGAGCGGGGTCATCGCACCGTCCTCGCCGAAGGCGGTGCGTCACTCAACGCCGACCTGCTCGCGGCAGGGGTGGTCGACGAGTTCTGCCTGAGCGTTGCCCCACTCATCGTGGGCGGCACCGCCGGCCGGGTGGTGAAGGGCGATCTCGATCGGGTTCGAGCCGTGCACCTCGACCGCATGATCGAGGCCGACGGAATGGTGTTCCTTCGTTATGTCTCGGCGTCGGAATGATCGCTCGGTGAGCCGGTCTTGAACAGTCGCGCTTCGCGCTGGAAGTCGTCGGGATCGTCGAAACCCTTGTAGACGCTCGCGAATCGCAGATAGGCCACCGGATCACGTTCGGCCAGCCACTCGAGCACCCCCAGACCGAGCTGCTCGGTGGTGATGCCGGTCGGGCACGACCGGGCTTGCTCTTCGAGGGTCTCGACCAGGTGATCGATGTCGGCGTCGTCGATCGGGCGCCCCTTGGTGGCGGCGTGGATACCGGCGGCCACCTTGACGGTGTCGAAGGGCACGATCTCGCCACTGCGCTTGACGACCACGACCGGCTGGGTGTCGAGCCGTTCGAAGGTGGTGAACC
The DNA here is from genome assembly GCA_024638845.1 of Acidimicrobiales bacterium. Lineage (GTDB taxonomy): Bacteria > Actinomycetota > Acidimicrobiia > Acidimicrobiales > JAHEJN01 > JAHEJN01. The sequence continues at coordinate 10,321 of JAHEJN010000049.1, forward strand.
GGTGGGCGCAGGCCAGACATTGGCGACGGCGCCGGGTGACGCGCCCGTCATCGGACAGGCGCGAGTCGACGACCTTGTCGTCGATCGCGGCACAGACGGGACATCGCATCGACAGCACCGTAGCGGCAGGTGGGGGCCGCCTCACTGCGTCGGAGGGCCATGAGCGCACCCGGGCGGCCGGCGCGAACCACCCGTTCAGCCCGCGGGCAGAACGAGTCGCTGGCCCACCGTGAGCGTGGACGAGCCGTTCAGTTCGACCAGGGCATCGACCACGCTGCGCAGCTCACCGTCGGCGTCGAGGTCGGCGGCAATGGTCCACAGCGTGTCGCCGGGCTGGACGACGGCGACGACCGGTCCCTCGGTCCTGGTAGCGGCGGCCGCATCGGCGGTGTCGGTGAAGAACCCACCGGCGAGCCGAGCGGCGGTGACCGCTACCAGGACGAGGAACGTGGCCATGACCACCGCAGCAGCGACACGCCGACGGCGGTACACCTCGGCTGGCAGGCGGCGAGGTCGTACCGGTTCTGATGCGTGCCCAGCACCGTCGTGGATGGCGACGGCGGACGAACCATGGGGGTGGTGTCCGAACTGTGTGGGGCTGAATGCGGTGGTCATGACTCGAGTGTCCTCAGGGGGTGTGACAGTCGCTTCTTCGCTCCCGCTCCTCGCCGATCGGAACCGGAGATTCGAGGGTGCTTGACGGGGAACGTCTGTTCGGCGAACATGGGTTCGGCGAACATCTGTTCGTTCGTCAGAACTGCAGTATCGTATCGAACACCTGTTCGTGTCAACTCTCTTTCGGAAGGTGCCTCATGGCCGACATCACCCTCACCGATCGCCAGCGGGAAGTCCTCGAGTTCATCGACCGCATGAACCGAGAGCGCGGCTATCCGCCGTCGGTGCGGGAGATCTGCACCGCCGTGGGTCTCACCTCCCCCTCCACCGTGCACTCGCACCTGGCGTCGCTCCAGAAGCTCGGGTTCCTGGTACGCGACCCCACCAAGCCGCGCGCCATCGAAGTGCGCTACGACCCGAACTCGGGTGCCGCCATCGAGCGACGGCCGGTGCGCCACGTGCCCCTGCTCGGAGATGTCGCCGCCGGCACCGGCGTGTTGGCCCAGGAGAACGTCGACGAGGTCATGCCGCTGCCCGCCGACCTGACCGGCGAGGGCGAACTGTTCATGCTGCGGGTCCGCGGCGAGTCGATGATCGGCGCCGGCATCCTCGACGGCGACTACGTCGTGGCCCGGGCCCAGAGCGACGCCCGCAAGGGCGACATCGTCGTCGCCGGCATCCCCGACGACGAGGCCACGGTCAAGACCTTCGGGTCCGGTGGCGCCACGGTCACCCTCGAACCGTCGAATCCCGACTTCGCCACCATGGAGTACCCCGCCGACGAGGTCACCGTCTACGGCAAGGTGGTCACGGTCCTGCGCAAGCTCTGATCAGGCCTGCGTGAGCAGGCCGTGGAGGGTGGCGTAGGTCGACTCGATCGGCGCGCGCTGCACCCGTTCGTCGGCGGTGTGGGCCAACGTCGCCTCACCAGGGCCCAGGTTCACGGCGGGAACACCGTGCTCGGAGAAGAAGGCCACGTCGGTCCACCCCAGCTTGGCCCGCACCGCGAGCTGCGATCGATCGATCATGCGAGCGAGCAACGGATGGTCGAGGCCCGGGCGGGCCGGTGGCGCTATGTCGTTGACGGCGAAGGTGTCGCCGTCCTCCAGGAACGGCGCAACCACCGCCCGGAGGTGCTCGGTGGCCTCCGCCGGGGTTCGATCGGGGGCGAACCGGTGGTTCACTGTCACCGACGCCTCGTCGGGCACGATGTTGCCTGCCACTCCCCCGTCGATGGCGACCGCCTGTATGGCTTCGTGGTACTCGCACCCTTCGACCACCGGACGGCGGGGCTCGTACGCCGCGAGGGCCTCGAGCAGGGCACCGAGTCGGTGGATGGCGTTGCGGCCCATCCACGGCCGTGCGGTGTGGGCCCGTGCGCCACGCAGGGTGATGTCGGCCCGCATGGTGCCCTGGCAGCCCGCCTCGATGGTGCCGCCGGTGGGCTCGCCCAGGATGGCGACGTCACCGGTGAGCAGCTCGGGAACCGACGAGAACAGCTCGCGAAGTCCGTTGTGCTCGATCGAGACCTCTTCCCTCGCGTAGAACACGTAGGTCACGTCGACCACCGGCTCGGCCACCGAGCGGGCCAGTTCGACCATGATCGCCACCCCGGCCTTCATGTCGCTCGAGCCCAGGCCCCACAGCGTGTCGCCGTCGATGCGAGGTTCGGCGTTTCCGTTGGCGACGACGGTGTCGGTGTGGCCCCCGAACACCACGCGGTGGTCGCGACCCAGATCGGTACGCGCCACGAGATTGTCACCCACCCGGGTGACGGTCAGGTGTGAGCAGGCGCAGAGCTGCGTCTCGAGCCAATCGGTGATGGCCGCCTCGTCGAAGCTCTCCGACGGCATGGCCACCAGATCGGCGGTCAGCCGCAGCAGATCGGTCGAGGCCGTCGTCATCGACGACTAGACCGCCACACCGTGATCGCGCAACACGTCGTTGAGCACGGTCTTGTCGTGACGCTCACCCTCGGTGAGGCGCTTGATCACCAGCGCCGCCGGCAGGCCGAAGGTTCCCCCGGCGAACTCCCGGGGTCGGGTGCCGAAGACCGCCACCGACCAATCGGGGATCTCACCCCGACTGATCTCCTCGCCGGTGGCGACGTCGATGACCGGCATCGACTGGTTCAGGATGAGCCCCGCCCCGCACACGGCCCCCTCGCCGACGCGGGCGCCCTCGACGATCATGCAACGACTGCCGATGAAGGCCTCGTCGCCGATCATCACCGGCGCGGCCTGAGGTGGCTCGAGCACCCCGCCGATGCCCACCCCCCCGCTGAGGTGCACGTTCTTGCCGATCTGGGCGCACGAGCCCACTGTGGCCCACGTGTCGACCATGGTCCCCTCGCCCACATAGGAGCCGATGTTCAGGTAGCTGGGCATCATGATCACGCCCGGCGCCTGGTAGCTGCCCCAGCGGGCCGAGGCCCCGGGAATCACCCGCACGCCCCGCGCGGCATAGCCCGTCTTGAGCGGCAGCTTGTCGGCGAACTCGAACGGGCCGACCTCGATCGTCTCCATGGCCGACGCCCGGAACAACAAGAGCACGGCCTGTTTCAGCCACTGGTGGACCGTGACCGAGCCGTCGGCGTTCCACTCGGCGATCCGGGCCTGGCCGGTGTCGAGCAGGTCGATCGCCTCGTGGATCGTGGCCACGGCCGCCGTATTGTCGGGGGTGACCGCCGAGGGGTCGGCCCACAGCTCGTCGATTCGTGCCTCGAGTTCGCTCATGGTCGGGAGGGTAGCGATTCGGCTGGTGTCGGCGATGGGGCGCGGGACTCCACCAGATCGAGCTGGGCGTCGGAACACACCATGGCGAGGCGCACGTAAGCCGCCCCGGCCGGTCCGTAGAACTCGCCGGGGCTGGCCACGATGCCGAGCTCGTCGGCCAGACGCGAGGTGAGGCTCCAACCGTCGCCGTCGGTCGAGCGGACCCACAGGTAGAACGCGCCGCCCGGAAGCTCGACGGTGAGGCCGAGCCGTTCGAGGATCGCGGCCATGCGAACCAGTCGACGCCGGTAGATCGCGCGTTGTGCATCGACGTGGCGATCGTCGTCGAACGCGACCACGGCCGCCGCCTGCACCGGGCCGGGAACCATCATCCCGCTGTGCTTGCGCAGCTCCTGGAGGTAGTGGACCAGCTCGGCGTCACCCGCGTAGAACCCCACTCGAAGGCCGGCCAGGTTCGATCGCTTCGAGAGCGAGTGGACGGCAAGAACGCCATCGGTGCCGTGTTGCATGGCGGTTCGGGCCGGGCCGTCGGTGAGGCCGGGAAACGGCGCGTCCCAGGTGAATTCGGCGTAGCACTCGTCGGACGCGAGCAGCACGTCGTTGGCGCGAGCCCAGGCGACAGCGGCGCCGAGATCGTCGAGTCCGCCCGTGGGATTGCCCGGCGTGTTGACCCACAGACACAACGCCCGGTCGGCATCGACCGGATCGACCGACGAGAGATCGAGACGCCACTGGTCGTCGACCGCCACCGGCACGGCGCGGGCGCCGGCGAGCGTGGCCCCCATTGCGTAGCTCGGATAGCTGATGGCCGGATACAGCACCGTGTCGAGGTGGGGACTTCGCAGCCGCAGTGCGTGCGGGAGCGACGCCACGAGCTCCTTGGTGCCGATGCACGCACCGAGCTGGGAGGTGGGCAGGCTCACGCCGAAACGACGCTCGACCCAGCGCGACGCCGCGACCCGGAATTCGGCGTTCCCGACCGATGGCGGATACCCCCGTTCGGCACCCGAAGACGCGAGGGCCTCGACCACCTCGCCGGGAGGCGGATCGCCCGGTGTGCCGATCGAGAGGTCGACCGCTCCCCCGTCGAATCGCGCCGCCACCGCACGCATCTCGTCGAGCCGGTCGTAGGGGTACGGAGGAGGCTCGAAACCGACGGCCCGCGTCACGATGCCACCTCGACGACGAAGTCGGAGAGCCGGCTGATCGACGCCGCTTCGAGGCGGGCCGTGTAGCGCATCCCGCCCTCGGCCGGCGTCTCGTTCAATACCTGGCCCTCTCGATGCACGGCGGCCATGATGTCACCCCGCTCGAAGGGCACGAGCAGCTCGCATACCTGGGTGAGCGTTCGGACTCCTTCGGCGAGGCGGGCCAGCAGCTCGTCGATGCCCTCACCGGTCACCGCCGAGATGAAGACCGCGTCGGGGTGATGCCGCCGCAGACGAGGCAGCTCGTCGGAGAGATCGGACTTGTTGAACACCAGCAGCTCGGGGCGTTCGCCCGCGCCGATGTCGCGCAGCACCGACCGCACCGCTGCGATCTGGGCGTCGGGCTCGGCCGCGCTGGCGTCGACCAGATGCACGAGCAGGTCGGCGTCGATCACCACATCGAGGGTCGACTTGAACGCCTCGACCAGCTGGTGGGGCAGCTTGCGCACGAACCCGACGGTGTCGGACAGGAAGACCATCTCGCCGCCAGGGAGGTCGAGCCGACGGGTGGTGGCGTCGAGCGTGGCGAACAGGCGGTTCTCGACGAGCACGCGGGCGTCGGTGAGTCGGTTCAACAGGGTGGATTTCCCGGCGTTGGTGTAGCCGACCAGCGACACCGAGCGGTTGGCCGATCTCCGGCGACGCTTGCTCTGGGTGAACCGGTGCTTGGCCACGTCGACCAGCTCGGCCTCGAGCTTGTGCACGCGGCGCACGACGCGCCGACGGTCGACCTCGAGCTGGGTCTCGCCGGGGCCACGGGTGCCGATGCCACCCGCCTGTTGCGAGAGGCGCTTCCCCGCTCCCCGCAGGCGGGGGAGGTTGTACTGGAGCATGGCCAGCTCGACCTGCGCCTTGCCCTCCTGGCTGTGGGCATTCTGGGCGAAGATGTCGAGAATCACCGCAGTGCGATCGAGCGCATCGCGCCCGAAGATCTTCTGGAGGTTCACCTGCTGGGCGGGTGACAGCTCGTCGTCGAACACCACGGTGTCGGCGTCGTGGACCTCGGCGATGCGACGGACCTCCTCGGCCTTGCCCTTGCCGATGTAGGTCGCCGGATCGGGCGCGTCGCGCCGCTGGATCACTCGGGCCACCTCGTCGGCGCCGGCGGTGTCGATGAGCCGGTGCAGCTCGTCGAGGCTCTCGTCGGTGACCTCGTCGGTCGAGCCGTGCAAGGTGACACCCACCAACACGATCCGCTCCCGGAACGCCCGCTCGATGAACGCCGAGCGCTCGCCGCCGAACTCACCGAAGCCGCCGCGGTGGCTGTCGTCGTCGGGCTCGAAGACCTCCTCGTCGACCGGATCGAAGCCGAGATCGTCGAGCAGGTCGTCGTCGACCGGTTCGTCGATGGTCCCGCGATCGCTCATGCCGTCTCCATGTCGGCCACGAACGACGCCGGTCCGACCAGGGTCACGGTGGCACCGAGGTGCACGGTGGCGGATCCGCCCGGCATCCGCACCTCGACGACCTCGCCCACCATCCCCCACTCGTGGGCGAACCACGCCGCCACACACGCGCCGCTTCCGCACGCTCGGGTGGCGCCTGCCCCTCGCTCCCACACCGTGAGAACGATGGCGTCGGAGCCGGCCGGCGCGATGAACTCGACGTTCGCTCCGCCGTCGACGCAGGCATCGACTGCTCTCCCGACCTTGCCGAGATCGATGGCCGCGGGATCATCGACCCGGGCCACCAGATGGGGGTTGCCGATGGCCGCGGCGCCGACGGCACGGGTGTCGACCAACGACACGAGGAGGGCCTCCGCTCGGGCTTCGTCGATCGAGGTGATCGAACCCATCTCGGCGCTCACGTCCGCGTCGGGCCCGTCGGCGGAGCGCACCGACACCGCTCGGCGCCCGACAAGGGTGTCGACCAGGTAATCGCCGGCGTCGACGCCGTCACGGCGAGCCAGCGCGTGGCCGACGCAACGCAGTCCGTTGCCGCTGATCTCGGCCATGCTGCCGTCGGCGTTCAACAGGGTCATCGAGGCGTCACCGTGGCCCGAGCCCGGGGTGAGGAAGATGAGCCCGTCGGCCCCGATGCCCTCGGTGCGATGGCACAGCCGTCGGGCGAGCGCCGGCGCGTCGTGAGGCACATCGGCGACGAACGCAATGAGGAAGTCGTTGCCCAGTCCGTGGTGTTTGCTCAAGCGCACGCGTCGAAGTCTCCCAGGACTCGGTCGATCAGTTCCATCGGATTCTCGCCGGTCTCGTGCCGGATCAGACGCGGGTCGCGGCGAAACCACCGCTGCTGGCGCCGGGCGAAGCGTCTCGTCTTGGCGACCGCCGCCGCCACCGCCTCGTCGAGGGTGGTCTGGCCGGCCAGGTGGGCGAGCAGCTCCCGGTAGCCGAGCGCCTGGCGTGCCGTCTTCGACAATCCCTCGGGCGCGGCCGCCAGAGCCTCGACTTCGGCGAGGAATCCATCGCTCATCTGGTGCCGGTAGCGAGTCTCGATGCGTTGGTAGATGACCGATCGGGGCAGCTCGATGTAGACGAGCCGGAAGGGGACCTGGGGGTAGCTCTCCATGCCGGGGCCGAAGCTGGAGAAGGGACGGCCCGAGCCCACGGTGACGACGAGCGCTCGCAGGATGCGACGGTGGTTGGTTGGCTCCATTCGGCCGGCCGCGACCGGGTCGAGCGCCTCCAGCCGTCGGTACAGCTCCTCAGCCGGCAGCGGCGCGAGCTCGGCTTCGAGCTCGGGATACCGGCCGGGCAGGACGAGGCGATCGGTGATGGCCCGCAGGTACAGGCCGGTGCCGCCGACCAGAACGGGTGTCGCGCCTCTGCTCCGCACGTCGCCCAGGGCGGTGGCCGCCGCGTCCTGGAACGAGCTCACGTCGAAGTCCTCCCACGGATCGACGATGTCGATGAGATGGTGGGGAACCTCGTCCTGCTCGGCCCGAGTGGGTTTGGCGGTGCCGATGTCCATGCCGCGGTACACCTGCATCGAGTCGGCCGACACCAGTTCGACGTCGGCTCGGCGACGGGCGAGCTCGAGGGCCAGCGACGACTTGCCGCTGGCCGTGGGACCGAGGATGGCCAGGGTGGCGGGTGCGGCGGTCAGGCCGACGCCACCGGAATACGGGTGCGATGACGGGCGGGAACGGTGACCTCGACCAGCTCGCCCATGAGGTAGTGGCTCTTGCCCTCGGTGACCGTGACCTCGGCGTAGCTGCCCGGGCGGATGGGTGCGGTGACCGGGAAGTGCACCAGGCGGTTCTGGCGGGTGCGGCCGGTGAAGACCGCCTCACCCCGCTTGGCCGGACCTTCGACCACGACCTCCTCTCGACGTCCGACCCGAGCATCGTTGGCCCGGCGGGCCGACCGCTGCGTGACCGCACGGAGCCGCTCGAAGCGCTCGACGGCCACCGCGTGATCGACGAAGTCGGCCTGCATGGTGGCGGCCTCGGTGCCTTCGCGGGGCGAGAAGACGAACGTGAACGCGCTGTCGTAGGCGGCCTCGGCGGCCACCGCGAGCGTGGCCTCGAAGTCGGCGTCGGTCTCCCCGGGGAAGCCGACGATGATGTCGGTGCTCACCGCGAGGTCGTCGATGCCGGCCCGCGCCGCGGTCAGCTTCTCGAGATACCGCTCGGCGGTGTAGCCCCGATGCATGGCGGCCAGGATCTGGTCGCTTCCCGACTGGAGGGGCAGATGCAGGTGTTCGCAGACCGACGGCACCTGGGCCATCGCCTCGATGGTCTCGGGCCGCAGGTCCTTGGGATGCGGGCTCGTGTAGCGCACTCGGCGGATGCCGTCGACCGCCCCGACCGACCGCAGGAGGTCGGCGAACAACGGCCGAGCACGACGCCGCTTGTCGGCAGCCCATTCGGCGCCCGCCACCGCCACGTCGTCCGCGACCGGCGACTCGCCGCGGAGTCGGAGCGTGAGGTCGCGACCATAGGAGTTGACGTTCTGCCCGAGCAGGGTGATCTCGGTGACCCCGTCGGCGGCGAGTCGTTCGACCTCGGCCACCAGATCGCCGAACGGGCGGCTCATCTCCACCCCCCGAACCGACGGCACGATGCAGAACGCGCAGCTGTTGTCGCACCCGATCTGGATGGTGACCCAGGCCGCATGGTCGACCTCGCGGCGAGTGGGCAAGGCCGACGGAAATGCCGTGGCGTCGTCGAGCGCGGTCTCCTGGAGAATCTCCATGAGTGGTCCCCGCACGCGTGCCTCGGCCAGGAGCTCGGCGGCCCGGCCCACGTTGTGGGTTCCGAACACGACATCGACATGACCGGCGCGGTCCTGGACGAGCTCCCGGTCCTTCTGGGCCAGACAGCCGGCGACGGCGATCTGCATTCCCGGCCGGGCATCCTTCAGCTGCTTCAGGTTGCCCAGTGCGCCATAGAGCTTGTTGTCGGCGTTCTCCCGGATGCAACAGGTGTTGAGCACGACGACGTCGGCATCGTCGATGTCGTCGGCCCGTTCCATCCCATCGGCCTCGAGCAGGCCCGCGATTCGCTCGGAATCGTGTTCGTTCATCTGGCACCCGTAGGTGCGAATCAGGTACTTCTGTGGCGGCGCGGGCACAGGATCAGGCTAGTGGGCCCGCACCGCCGGCCGACCGGAACACGCGTCGGGCCAGGCAGCCTCGGCCGCCCCACGACTACTCGTCGAGGCTGATGGGCTCGTCGTCGGCGTCGGAGAACTCTTCTTCGGCCTCGGTGAGGTCGATCTCTTCGACCGGAGGACGGACCTGATTCCAGATCTTGTCGGAGATCTCGACCATGATCTCGGGGTTGTCGTGCAGGAACTCCTTGGAGTTCTCCCGACCCTGGCCGAGCTGTTCGCCTTCGTAGGTGTACCAGGCACCGGACTTGTTGACGACGCCCAGCTCGACGCCGATGTCGATCAGTGAGCCCTCGCGGCTGATGCCCTTGCCGTACATGATGTCGAACTCGGCCTGCCGGAACGGCGGGGCCACCTTGTTCTTGACGACCTTGACCCGGGTGCGGTTGCCGACGACCTCGACGCCCTGCTTGATGGCCTCGATGCGGCGGATGTCGAGGCGGACCGACGAGTAGAACTTGAGCGCCCGGCCACCAGGAGTGGTCTCGGGGCTGCCGAACATCACGCCGATCTTCTCGCGCAGCTGATTGATGAAGATGCAGATGGTCTGGGACTTGGAGAGGTTGTGGGTGAGCTTGCGCAGGGCCTGGGACATGAGGCGGGCCTGGAGACCGACGTGGGTGTCACCCATGTCGCCCTCGATCTCGGCCTTGGGGGTGAGGGCGGCCACCGAGTCGATGACCAACACGTCGATCGCGCCCGAGCGGATGAGCATGTCGGCGATCTCGAGTGCCTGTTCGCCGGTGTCGGGCTGGGAGATGAGCAGCTCGTCGACATCGACGCCGATGGCCCGGGCATAGATGGGGTCCATCGCGTGCTCGGCGTCTATGTAGGCACAGATGCCGCCGTTGCGCTGGGCTTCGGCCACCACGTGGGTGGCAAGGGTGGTCTTGCCCGACGCCTCGGGGCCGAAGATCTCGACCACGCGGCCGCGGGGCAGGCCTCCGACACCGAGGGCGAGGTCGAGGGCCAGCGCCCCCGTGGGGATGGTCTCGATGGCCATCGACCCCTTCTCGCCCATCTTCATCACTGCGCCCTGACCGAATTGCTTCTCGATCTGACTGAGGGCCATGTCGAGTGCCTTGTCTCGTTCCACCTTGATCTCCTGAAAGTCGTTGTGTGAGCCGGGGATGTGCTGAACGAGAACGACCCTACGGAGAGGGTGTGACAGCCTCGCTCGGGAGGACGCCAGCAGTGTAATTACGAACACCCGTTCGATCAAGCATCGACGCTACATTTCTTTCCGAGGGGAACGAACCGCTACCCGGTTGCGTTGACTCCAGACTCCGAATTCGACGTCTCACAGAAAGAGGCATCCATGCCCCGCACCGAATTCACCGAAGCCGAGCTCCGCGAGCGCCTCACCCCCGAGGAGTTCGCCGTCACCCAGAAGGCCGGCACCGAGCGGGCCTTCACCGGCCGCTA
>JAHEJN010000137.1:0-3644 GCA_024638845.1 Acidimicrobiales bacterium
GGCCGGCAGTCGGCCTCGATGATCGTGGTCGGCCCCGACGACACCGGTGATCCGCTGGTCGACCGGCTGGTCGACGTGCGGATCGACGATCATGCCGACCCGATCGCCGAGCTCGGCCGTCTGGTCGATCTGGCCGGGGCCCATCACGATCTCGAGCGGGCCGAACACCTGCTGCTCGCCGGCCTGGAAGACGGCGACGAGGCTGCGCTCGAGGCCGCGGTCGAGCTCCATCTCGCCACTCTGCCCCGCCTGGGCGACGACCCCGAGCTCGTAGTGTGGACGGCCGTGTCGCTGGTGGCCGCCGGCCGCGCCGCCGACGCCGCCGCGCTCGTCGCCCGTCTCCACCACCGACTCGACGCCGACCGCTGGCGCGACTTCGCCGCCCGCCTGGCCGCCGCCGGCATCATCGACCCCGACGTCGAAGCCACCTGGTGGTGACTGGCCGCGATTCCCGCGGCCAAGAGCGCCTGCGGTAGTTTCGGGCGGGTGCGCGACACCCTGCAGACGACGGCGGCCGCCCCGGGCCGGATCGCTCGCAACACCTCGATCGTCACTCGCCTCTCGCTGGTGATCGTGCTGGTCGCCCTGATCTCGTTGGTGGTCACCTCGGTCGTCGGGCTCCAGCGGGGAAGCGAACTGGCCGACGGGGTCCTGAGAGATCGCGTGGGCACCGTCGGCGCGGCTCGAGCCGCCCAGGTCGAGGAGTACGTCGACGGCCTGCGGCGCACGGTGCGGTCACAGACGCTCAGTCCGAGTACGACCGAGGTGATCGAGCAGTTCGCCGACGCCTACCGCGAGCTGGAAGCTGCCGGGACGACTCCCGAAGATGAAGACGCGGTTGGCGACTACTACACCGACGTCGTTGCACCCCAGCTGACCGAGGTGCAGGGCCGGCCGGTCAGTGCCGCCCCGCTCTTCCCCCGTGCGGCGGCCGCCGTCCACCTCCAGGCGAACTATGTCGTGCCGTCGGCCGGAGACGACGTCTTGCTCGACGACGCCGGAGACGGGAGTCGCTGGTCGGAGCTGCACAGTGCGCTTCACCAGTCGTTCGACGAGATCGCGGTCCAGACGGGAATCGACGATCTCTACCTCATCGAGCCCGACAGCAACGTCGTGGTCTACTCGACGGCGAAGGACATCGACTTCGCCACGAGCCTCCTGACCGGACCCCAGAGCGGGACTGCGCTGGCGGCGCTCATCAACTCGTTTCCCGACCGACCCGAGCCCGGCAGCACCGCCGTTGCCGATTTCACCAGCTATACGGCTGCGGGCGACGAGCCGAGCCTGTTCGTCGCCGGCCCCGTCATCGCCGACGGCGTACTCGCTGGTTTCGTGGCGCTTCGTGTCGGACCCGACCAGCTCAGCTCCGTCGCCACCAACGACGGTTCATGGGAAGAGCTCGGTGACACCGGCGAGAGCTATGTCGTCGCCAACGACGACCTGATGCGGTCCAACGCACGTGGTTTCATCGAGGACCAGAGCGCCTACCTGGAGGCGGCCGCAGCCACCGGCGCGGCGACCGAAGACCAGATCCGATCGATGGAGGCGTTCGGGACGACGGTGCTGTTCCAACCGGTCGACAGCCTCCAGGTCGATGCCGCACTCACGGGCGAGCCCACCGTGGCGGAGACCACGAACTATCTGGGAACCGAGGTGGTGTCGTCTCGCCGAGCCCTCGACATCGACGGGCTCGACTGGGCGGTGTTCGCCGAGATCGAGCTCCAGGAGATCGAGGCGCCCGTCGAGGACTTCGTTCGCAATCTGTTGGTCGCCATCGCCGTGTTCATCGTGGTGATCACGTTCCTTGCGGTGCGATGGTCGAACCACCTGTTGGAGCCACTACGTGTGATCTCGAACAAGCTTCGAGCGGTTCGCAGTGGCACCGACGACGATGCCGGCACGCTGGCCATGCCCGACGGGAGCCCCACCGAGTTCGCCGAGCTCGCGCTCGACATCGACACGATGCTCGAGACGCTCGCCGCGCGTCGTGCCGACGCCGACGAGCGGGCGTCGGAGCGCCGTGATCTGCTGCGAAGGATCCTCCCTCCGCAGGTGGCTCAGCGGGCCGAGGCCGGCGATCGCGACGTCATCGACCAGGTTCCGACCGCCACAGTGGCGGTCATCGTCATCCGAGGGCTCGGTTCGCTCATGCAGACCGGTGCGAGCGACGACGCCCGCGACCTCCTCGACCGCTTCGTCCAGGAGGCCGACGCCTTGGCCAGGCAACGTGGTCTCGATCGAATCCGCATCACCGGCGATGCCTACTTCGCGGCGTGTGGGACGATGCGGCCCCATCTCGACCACGTCAGTCGTGCCGTGTCGTTCGCGCTGGACGTGCGAGACCTCGTCGGCGATCTCGCCGAGGCCGATGCCGCGATCTCCATGAGCGCAGGTGTCGAGTCGGGGCCGGTGACGGTCGGGCTTACCGGGGGCTCGCGGCTGGTCTACGACGCGTGGGGTTCGACGGTGCAGAACGCGGCGAACCTGGCCCGTCGGGCCGGTTCGGGCGAGGTGCTCGTTTCGGCCGCCGTCCGGTCGCAGACCCCGGCGAGCTTCGTGATCGAGGACTATCCCGGTCCGACCGGGTCGGCCGGGGTCGCCATCGTCTCGGGGCGGACCACCGAGGAAGCACCGGTCTCATGAGCGGTCTGTTCACCAACACCAACGCCGCGTGGGCCGCCTTGATCATCGTCCTGCTGCCGCTGGTGATCATCGGCGCCGGCGAGCTCGAAGAGCGGCTGCGCCAACGCGACTCGCCGTACAGAGACGCGATCTCGACCCTCCGAGCCTGGGTCGTGCCTCTGCTCACCGTTTGGATTCTGGCCCGAGCGCTCTTCGACATCGGGACCGACAACCTGTTCCTCCAGGTGTTGGGCACGGCGTTGTTGCTGTCGGGGGCAGCGGTGGTCCTGTCGGCGTTGCGGGTGGTGATCGCCGGGCTGGTCGACCGACCTCGGCGAGGCGACCGCCGCGCGGTGCCGCGGCTGGTGCTGGCGATGCCCCGGCTGGGCGTGATCCTCGCGACGGGCTGGATGCTGATCGCCGGGGTGTGGGGTGTCGACCTGTCGGCTGCGCTCACTGCGCTCGGCGTGACGTCTCTCGTCATCTCCTTTGCCCTCCAGGACACGTTGGGCGGTATCGCATCGGGGTTCACCCTGCTCGCCGACCAGCCCTTCAGCCCCGGCGACTGGATCGAGTCAGAGGACATCGAGGGGCGCGTCGTCGACGTCAACTGGCGCAGCACCCGCATCCAGGATCGCAACGGCGACCTCGTCGTGATTCCCAACGGGCAGCTGGCCAAGGCCACCATCACCAATTACGACCAGCCGAATCGGTTCCACCGGGTGAAGGTCCCCGTCCAGATCGAACGGACCGCGCCGCCGACGGCCGCCATCGAGATGTTGCTCGACGCCGCCCGCTCGACACCAGGGGTGCTCGAGGATCCACCGCCCTTCGCCCGGGTCACCCAGATCGCCGACCCGGTCGTCGACTACGAGGCGAGCATGTGGATCGACGATTTCGCGCTCGCACCCCAGGTGAAGGCCGACTTCGGGGCACTGGTCTGGTACCTCTCGTACCGTCACGACGTTCCGCTGCCCAACCCTGCGCAGGATCTGTACCTGTTCGACGGAGCGAAGACCGCG
>JAHEJN010000137.1:3744-5691 GCA_024638845.1 Acidimicrobiales bacterium
GCCCTGCTCGCCGGCGTGAACTACTTCTTTGCCCGGCTGCTCATCAACGAAAGCGTCGAGGCACAACTGACGGCGGTGCGCGACGTCAGCGTGCAGGCCATCGACCGTGGTATCGCCCGTATCGAAGCCGATGTGTCGGTCCTGGCCGCCGATCCGAGCGTCGTCGACGCAGTGGTCGAGCTGTCCGAGGAATACCGCTTGCTCGACCAGGAGATCACACCCGATCAGGTCGCCGAGCTCACGGCGCTGTACGAGTCGGAGGTGCTTCCTCCTTTCGTGGCGGCCGGCGTCGACATTCCGCCCGGCGACCTGGTGCCGGCATCGACGGCGGGTCGGTATCTCCAGCAGAAGTACATCGCCGAGAATCCGGCCGGCTTCGACGAGCGCGATCTACTCGATGATGCCGATGACGGCACCGGGTACAGCGCGGCCCATGCCGTCCATCACCCTCGACTCCGAGCTCTGATGGAGAACGCCCAGATGTCCGACCTGATCCTGGTCGATGCCGACAGCCTCGAGGTCGTGTACTCCACCGGGAAACGCATCGATCTCGGCACCAACGTCATCGCGGGGCCCTACGCCGATTCGGGGCTGGGCGACGTGTTGGACAATCTGGCGAGCGTGGCCGTCGGCGAAACCGTCCTTTCCGACACCTGGTTCTACGTCCCGACTCGGGGGGCTCCCGTGTTCTTCCTCGCGTCGGCGGTGCGGTCGGGGACCGACGTCGTCGGGGCGGTCATCACCGAGCTACCGGTCGAGGCACTGACCTTCACCATCACGGCCGGACAGGATTGGGATCTTCTCGGTCTCGGTGACACCGGGGAGGCCTACGTGGTGGGCATCGATCGTACGCTCCGCTCCGAGCCGCGGACCTGGTCGGAGAATCCCGACGACTACCTGCGCCGGTACGCCGACCGCAACGGTCAGGACGCCGCCGACGTGATCGAGACCGTCGGCTCGCCCGTGCTCATCCAGACCGTCGACAACGATGCGGTGTCGGCCGCCCTCGTTGGTGACGAGTTCGTCGGGACGGTCACCAACTACCTCGGTACCGAGACGCTCGCCGCCTCGGCACCGGCACGGCTGGGTGATGTCGGCTGGATCGTGGTCGCCGAACAGGCCACGAGCGAGTCGAGCTCGGCGCTCGATTCCCTGCTCCGGCGGATCCTGATCGTCGTTGCGATCCTGCTGCCCATCATGGCCGTTCTCGGGGTGCTCATTGCTCGCACCCTGACCAAGCCCATCGATTCGCTCGTGCAGGCCGCCGACCGAGTCGCCGCAGGAGATCTCGATGTCGATCTCGACTACCTCGGCACCAACGAGCTCGGCGACCTCGGACGCCAGCTCGAAGGAGTGGCGGGCCAGCTCGAGTCGAGACAAGCGGCGATCCTCGACGAGGAGCGCCATATCAACGATGTCTTGAGCGCCATGCTGCCGGCCCGGTTGTTCGACCGCGTGCGCCAGGGCGAGCAGGCGATCGAGGACATCTTCGACACGGCGACGATCGTGTCGGTGACGGTCGATGCGATCCCGGAGGCCACCGGCGTGCAGCAAGACGTCGTCCTGGAGGTCACCGAGCGCCTGAGCGAGGAGTCGGACGCGCTCATGGCCCGGCATGGCGCGGAAACGGTGCGGCGGTCATCGGGCAACAAGATCTTCGTGACCGGGCTCGGCCAACCTGACGCCTGCGTGGCCGACGCGGTGAGGCTCGCGGTCGAAGCGGTGCAGTTGACGTCGGCGGTCGGTGCCGATTTCGGGCTCGAGCTCACCGCCCGTGCCGGTGTGTCGGCGGGAGACGTGGCCACGGGAGTGATCGGCGGCGATCAGTTGTCGTTCGGCGTGTGGGGCGACCCGCCCAATACCGCGGCGACCCTCGATGCGCTGGCCCAGCCCGGCCAGATCCTGGTCGACGGCAACGTGGCCGAGCAGCTGGGGCCCGACTGGGAC
>JAHEJN010000050.1:0-15606 GCA_024638845.1 Acidimicrobiales bacterium
CCGACCAGCACGGCGCCGGCGAAGCCCCACTCCGGGGATGCTGTCGAGCTCAGTCGAGAGTCGGCGGCCACGAAGGATCGAGTTGCTGGAGGAACAGTGTGCACCGCTCGGCTTCGTCGGTCTCACCGATCGCCTCGGCCGAAGCAGCCAGACCGGCCAGCGCCCGAAGGAACCCCCGATTCGACGGGTGGACCCAGCGAACGAATCCCGACCCTCGCCATCCCGACTGGCGCAGCCGATCGAGACCACGGTGATAGCCCACGCGGAAGTATGCGTACGCCTCGACGATCTCGTCGGTTTCTTCACCGAGGGCAGCCCAGCCGAGAAGCGACTGCGGATGATCGGCCACCACGGCGGCGAGGCCTCGGTGTCGAGCAGGCCCGGCGAGGGCTCGTGCCCGTTCGATGGCGGCGGCGACGTCGGGCGGTTCGTCTTCGAGCACCGTTTCGGGCGGACCCGAGCGCGTCAGATTGACGGGTGAATCACTCATCGGTCGACTCTACTGTCGGCGTAGGGATGCGCGATCCGCCCATGGTGGCCCGACTACTGTTTCGTCATGCTGCCCGAGTTCATGGACGTCACGTTCCTCGAACGCATGTCGTGGGCGGTCCTGATCGGCCTGGGCCTGCTCATGCTGCTCACCGTGCGAATCGTCACCTCGGTCCTCCAGAAGATCGTCGCGCTGGTTCTGCTGTTCGGGCTGGCCATCTCCGTGTGGGTGTACCGGGAAGATCTCGACCAGTGTCGCCTCACCTGTTCGTGCAGTGTGGCCGGCTTCGAGGTCGATTTTCCCCCGGGGGCGATTCAACAGTGCCAGGCCTACATTCGCAGCCGCGGCGGCTGATCACGCATTGGCGCCGGCCTGGCTGCGGCCGATTGCAGCCTCGACCAGTTCGGCGAACGAGTCGGGATGACTCATGTGGGCACCATGGTGGGCGCCCGGGATCACGTGGATGTCCGATTCGCCGAGCCACGCCGACAGAGTCTGGGCCCCGCGCGCGTGCCGCTCGCGAGCATGCTCACCGCGTGCGACGACGGTCGGAGCCACCACCGCGGCCGGATCGAACGGTGGGCCGGCCCGAGCTGCGCCGAGATCGGCCACCAGTGCCGGGCCCTCGGCCTGACGTTGCTCGCGAGTCGCCGGATCGAGCCGCTCCCACGCCTGGTCGCTGACCACGCTGCGGAAGAACTGCTCGGCCGCGAATGCCGCGTCGACTTCGCCCCCCGCGATCCGGCGGCGCGCCCGGCTCCACCAGGGCAGCCACGACAGTGGCGGTTCGTACACGACCAGGGCGGCCACGCGGCTGGGAAACTGTGCAGCAAGCCCGAGCACGACCAGCCCGCCGAAGCTGTGGCCGACGGCGATCACCCGTCGTTTCCCGACTATTGCGGCAAGATCGGCCACTTGGCGGTCGATACCGCCCTCCACCGGCACGTCGATGCTCCGGCCGTAGCCGCGTCGGTCGTAGGTGATCACGTCGTGTTCCCGTAGGCGACGGCGGACCCTGGCGAAGCTGGCGCCACGATCGAGTGCCCCGTGTACGCACACGACGACGTGGCCCGATGTTCCCCGGTGGTGATCGACCGCCAGGGCAGAGACGCTCAGGGAATCCTCACGATACGCAGAGTGTCGGTCGCATGAGCCGCAGTGTCGATGCCGGCCAGCACGGCCACGAGGTCACCCGCCCGCACTTCGCCGGCATGGCGGGCCTGGCGCACCGCCGTGTTCACGCGGTCCTCGTAGCTTCCGTCGTGGTCGAGGAGGTGCGGTGTGACCCCCCAGCTGAGGGTGAGCTGCTGAGCCGTGCGCTCGTCGACGGTGAAGCCGAGGATCCTGGCCTCGGGTCGGAACCGAGCCATCGACCGAACCGTTCCGCCGCTACCCGAGATGCAGACGAGCGTCTTGCACCCCAGGTTCTGGACGGCCCGCCACGAGGCATGGGTCATCGCGTCGGTCACCGAGGTGACCGTCGAACGATTCGGTGCGGTACCGCGACTGTCCGAGAGACGGCGACCCCAGCCGGTGTGATCGAACTCTTCGTCGGCCCGCTCGGCCAGCTCGGCCATGGTGCGAACGACGCCGGCTGGATCAACGCCGACGGCGGTCTCGGCCGACAGCATCACCGCACTCGTACCGTCGAACACGGCGTTGGCGACGTCGGATGCCTCGGCACGCGTCGGCATGGCCGAGTGCACCATGGAGTCGAGCATCTGCGTAGCGGTGATGACCGGCAAGCCGGCCGCGATGCACTCGCGGATGATGCGTTTCTGGAGGTGGGGCAGGTCGGCGAGATCGCACTCGGCGCCGAGATCCCCGCGCGCCACCATGATGGCCGACGATGCGCCGATGATGCTGGGCAGATTCTCGATGGCCGCCCGCGTTTCGATCTTGGTCACCAGCAGCGGGCCGAAGGGATGGGGTTCGGTTCCCAGGCTGCGAACCTCATCTGCGGTTCGGACGAACGAGACCGCGATCATGTCGGCCTCGTTCTTGACGAAGTGATCGACGATCTCGAGGTCACGCGGAGTGGGATTGGGCAGGCTCAGTCGCTCTCCGTGGATGTGCACCCCGCTACGACCGGACAGGAAACCGGGAAGCACGACCGTTGCCGTCGCCGCCTGGTCGTCGATTGCGTCGATACGAATCACCGTGGTTCCGTCGCCCAGCCCGATGGACTCGCCGACGCGGAGATCACGGAGAACCCCGGGATAGTCGATCGCCAACTCCTCCGAGGTGCTGACATGAGTTCCCGGAACGAGACGGACCGTGGCTCCTTCGATGAGCTCGATCCGGCCGTCAGTGGCCGCCAGACGTGGCTTCGGACCGGGCAGGTCGATGAGGATGCCGACTCGCTGGCCGAGCTGCGACGCGACCTCGCGAACGCCGTGCATGCGGTCGGTCGCCTCGTCGAGCGAGCTGTGGGCGAGGCCGATGCGGGCGACATTCATGCCCGCTTCGATCATCGCCCGAATGACCTCCGGCCCGTCCGACGCAGGGCCCACGGTGGCGACGATCTTGGTCCTTCGAGTGCTCACCCCGCCACGCTAGCGGTTCGGCGACCGCTCCAACGGGGCGAGATCGGCTGCTGGTCACCCGGATAGCGTGCAGTTCATGGGCTTCCTCGACCACCCTGCTCCCCTCGCTTTCGCGCACCGCGGTGGGGCCGGCGACTGGCCCGAGAACACCATGCCTGCCTTCGCCAACGCCGTTGCGCTCGGCTACCGCTATCTGGAGACCGACGTGCACAGCACCCGAGACGGTGTCCTGGTCGCCTTCCACGATGACCGCCTCGATCGGGTCACCGATCGAGCGGGTGCGATCGCCGAGCTCCCATGGAGCGAGGTCGCTCGGGCCCGGGTCGACGGACGCGAACCCATTCCCCGATTCGACGATCTGGTGATGGCCTTTCCCGACGCTCGCTTCAACGTCGACGCCAAAGCCGATTCGTCGGTCGAGCCCCTGATCGATGCGATCGCCCGTCTCGGCCTTCTCGACCGGGTGTGTGTGGCATCGTTCTCCGATCGGCGTATTCGCCGCATGCGCCACGCCCTGGGGCCTCGCTTGTGCCACAGCCTCGGGCGCTCTGGCATCGCACGGTTGCGGGCCGCGAGCTTCGGTGTGCCGACCGGGCGAATCGGCGCCAGCTGCGCACAGGTCCCGACCCACGCCGG
Organism: Acidimicrobiales bacterium; assembly: GCA_024638845.1. GTDB lineage: Bacteria > Actinomycetota > Acidimicrobiia > Acidimicrobiales > JAHEJN01 > JAHEJN01. The sequence continues at coordinate 3,673 of JAHEJN010000050.1, forward strand.
CGGTCGAGTTCTCGTCGATGAGCGGTTCATCGCCGCCGCCCACCGCCACGACGTCCACGTGCACGTGTGGACCATCGACGACGCAGTCGAGATGCACCGCCTCTTCGATCTCGGTGTCGACGGCATCATGACCGACCGCCCGACGGTTCTCCGCGACGTCCTGATCGAGCGAGGTCATTGGCCCGAGTGAGCCCCGTCGTCGGTCGAGACTGGGGACAGCCCTGGGGATTTCCGGCAGAGGACTGTGGGTGAGCGACAGTGAACCTGGGGATTTCATCCTCGCGACGGGGATAACCCTGGGGATGTCGTCAACCTGCTTGCGACGACGACGCCGAGGGCGCAGAGTGGTCTGCAGCCAAGCAATACCGAGCAGGCGCTGAGCCTCGTTCGGAACGGCAGACCCGGTGGTGACACCGGTGAAGTCGGACCACCGAAACCCGAGCCTCGGCTCTGGGAATCGGGGGAGTCGCAGGCGAAGGTGGCAACACCGACGTCGACGGCTTCCACCCTCGGAGGGAAGCGTGGAAACACGACGAACTCCGGACACACCTCCCGTCGAGGCTTCGGCCGAGACGAGAGGGCCGAAGACGAAGACCCTCGGGTCGGAATCAGAAGCAGGAGTGTGAGGGGAGTCTGATTCGGGACTGCTTGGTGAGGACCGACACTGGTCGGTGAAGCCGCAAGGCGACACCAGCCCCGGTTCGGAAGGTGACTCCCCCGGGAGAATCCGACCGAGTCGGCGGATGCGATCAGGGTAGGTGTCATCAACGGACTCGCTCCCGAGTTGATGCCGACCAGATCACATCCCGTCGAACCGAAGCCTCTGGGCGACGGTGATGGCGTTGGGTGACGATCCGCACGGGATGCCCCGAGACATCGTCGACTTCGGTCGACAGTCTCGGGGCTCTGTGCTTTTCCGCCGGGTAGCCTCCCACGAGCGCATGGCCGAGATCACCGGCTGGGCCCCGGATGGCGTTCCGGCGAATCGATCGTCACTGAGTTGTCCACCAGCGGTCCGAGTTGTCCACACGAGATCCACGGGGTTGTTCCCCTGGCACCCCACAGGGCCGTGGTCATAGGTTGGGACACGAGCCGACCGGCCATCGTGGCCGCACCGACCAGGAGGGCGACATGGCTGCATTCGAGATCACCCTGGGCGACCGGACCGAGCTCATCGACGAGGTCGACGGCTATGAGCTCGAAGGTCCGCTCACCACGTTCTTCCGGTCCGACAGGGGCCGGGCTCACCTCGACGCTTGGTCGGTCCGCATCGCCAGCTTCCGATCGACCGATATCCGTTCGGTTCGCCGCCTCGACGCGGCCACCGAGCACGCCCTCCCCCACCTCGTGCTCGACGCCGCCGGTTGACCCGGTCCTACAAGCGGCGGCGAAGGCCGACCACCTCGCGCAGGGCGAGCGCACAGAACCGCGCCAGACGCAGCGGCGCCGAGAACGCGGTGCGGCCCCGCCACATGGTCCCTGTCCGCTCGGTGCCTCGTCGTGGAAGGTGTTGCACCGGGATCTCAGTCGTCTGCAGGCCACGTCGCGTTTCGAGCACCGTGAGCTCCACATTGGGCACCAGGGGCTCCTCGGGAAGTGCAGCCAAGAGGTCGGCGAGGACATGGTGTCGGTACAGACGGAACGGGCAGTTCGCGTCGATCCTCCGCACGCCGAACCCGAGACGTAGCATCCACCGCAGGCCGAGGGTCACCAGCGAACGAAACCACGGCTCGTTGCGATCGACCCTGCGGCCGGTCACGACGTCGTCGCCGGCGGCGAGGCGATCGACGAGCCGGGTCACATCCGACGTATGGAACTGCCCGTCGCCGTCGACCTGCAGAACTGCGTCGGTCTGCTCGCGGAGCGCCCGCCGGTAGGCATCGACCACGGCCGGGCCGTGGCCCCGATTGCGCTCGGACTCTACGAGGATCAGATCACCTTCGAGGCGACCGCCCAGCTCGCTCAGAACCCTCACCGTGTCGTCGGTGGAGCAGTCGTCGACCACCACGAAGACGTGGTCGGAGGCAACGGCATCGAGGGTGACATCGAGCTCGGCGATGAACGAGGCGATCCCGTCGGCCTCGTTGTAGGCGGGAACGGCGACGGCGATCGTTGGAGGCAGGGTCACAGGATCCCCGATGCTAGACACACCCATGTGATCTTGGCCTACAGCGTCGGTGACTACGCCCTCGCCGTGGTCGCCGTCACCATCGGCTTCGCTCCCGTCGGCGTGTCGGTGTGGGCGCTGCTCGACGCCGCCCGACGCCCGTCGTGGGTCTGGGCGATGGCCGATCGCGATCGGACGCACTGGATGGCCGCCATCCTGTTCACCGCGGTCATCATCGGGCTGGGCCTGGTTGTGGCGGGCTACTACCTCACCCGTGTCCGTTCGACGCTCGCCGGGATCGAGGAGGGGAACCTCGACGCCTGATCACGGACCGTCGATGTCGCCCGGCGGCGGGCCGGTACGCCCCCGCAGGTAGTCGGCCAGCGCCCGACGGCGGGCCCGGGCATCGAACCACGGCGGACGACGCCCGGGCGCGAGCGCTCCCTTCAGGAGTTGGGCTCCGAGGGTGACGACGCGCACCACGACCGGCCACCGCCCGGCATGCTCCCGCAACAACAGCAGGGTGTTTCGGTGCTTCAGGTAATCGACGAGAGCGCCCGAGCCCGATGTCGTCGGGTTGGCGACCATGGCGTCACGCACCAGGCCGACCTGCCAGCCGGCGGCGCGGGCCCGGAGGCCGAGGTCGGCCTCCTCGCCGTAGGCGAAGAAGCGCTCGTCGAACAGCCCGATGTCGGCGGCGCACGCACGGCGGAGGGCGAGCAGGGTCCCGTGTGGGTAGTCGACCGGCTCGAACCCCTCATAGCTCAAGGCACGGCCGGGTAGCGCACCGAAGAACCGGTCGATCATCGGTCGGGCCTGATCGCCGACATCGGCGCACAGGATGCCGGCGGTCTCCTCGGTCGCTCCCACTGCGAGCATTCGCTCGACGGTGTCGGATCGCACCAGCGCATCGTGGGGCGCGACGAAGGCCCATTCGGCATCTCGGCCGATCTCGCCGGCCAACCACGAACGAAGGCCGACGTTGGCGGTCGGCCCGAAGCCCCGATTCGCGTCGAGCTCGATGATCTGAACATCGGCCGTCGCACGGATCGCCGCAATCGCGGCAGGTGTCGATGCGTTGTCGACGACCACGATCTCCATCGGGACGGTTTGCTCGCGCAGCTGCCCGATGGTTCGGATGCAGCTCTCGGGCCGATCACGGTGCACGATCACCACGACGGGAGCCATGGAGTCGAGCGGGCTCAGCGAAGCTGCTGCGTCGTCGGCTCGAGGGGCGCCGGAAGCAGAGTCGAGCCCATCAGGGCACGATCGACCGCCGACGCACACGCCCGTCCCTCGGCGATGGCCCACACGATGAGGCTCTGGCCTCGGCCCATGTCGCCGCACACGAACACATTGGGCACGTTCGTGCGCCACGAACGGTTGCGTTCGACGTTGCCCCGATCGGTCATCTCCACTCCGAGCTCCTTCAGCAGAGGAGAGCGCTCGGGGCCGACGAACCCCATGGCCAGCAACACCAGCTGCGCCGGGTACTCGCGCTCGGTACCGGCGATCGGGTCGAACGACATGCGGCCATCGGCGAATTTCTGCTCGACCTCGACACATCGGAGTCCGGTCACCTTGCCGTCGGAACCGACGAACTCGGTGGTGTTGACGGCGAAGACACGGTCGCCGCCCTCTTCGTGGGCCGATGACACGCGGTACACGTTCGGATAGGTGGGCCAGGGGTCGGCATGGTGGCGATCCTCCGGAGGGCGAGGCATGATCTCGAACTGGTGAACCGAACGCGCGCCCTGACGATGCGCGGTACCGAGGCAGTCGGCGCCGGTGTCGCCGCCGCCGATGATGACGACGTCCTTGCCTTCGGAGGTGTGCGGCGGGTCGGGGTAGTCGCCTTCCTGGACCCGATTGGCGCCCGGCAGGTACTCCATCGCCTGGAGGATTCCCTCGAGGTCGCGACCCGGAATGGGCAGATCGCGGCCCTGCGTGGCACCGCCGGCCAGCACGACGGCGTCGAAGTCGGCATGGAGCTGGGCCGCACTGATGTCGACGCCCACCTCGGTGTTGGGACGGAACATCGTGCCTTCGGCCTCCATCTGACCGATCCGCCGATCGAGGTGACGCTTCTCCATCTTGAACTCGGGAATGCCGTAGCGCAGCAGACCGCCGATGCGATCGGCCCGCTCGAACACCGTGACGTTGTGGCCGGCGCGGGTGAGCTGCTGGGCCGCGGCCAGCCCGGCAGGACCGCTTCCGACCACGGCCACCCTCTTGCCCGTGAGGGTGCTCGGACGCACCGGCTCCACCCAACCGTGTTCCCACGCGTGGTCGATGATCTCCACCTCGACCTGCTTGATCGTCACCGGATCCTCGTTGATGCCGAGCACGCACGCGGCCTCGCATGGAGCCGGGCACAGGCGGCCGGTGAACTCCGGGAAGTTGTTGGTGGCATGGAGCCGATCGATCGCGTCCCGCCAGTGATTCTGGTAGACGAGGTCGTTCCAGTCGGGAATGAGGTTGCCGAGGGGACAGCCGTTGTTGCAGAACGGGATGCCGCAGTCCATGCAGCGACTGGCCTGGGCCCGGAGAGTGTCGTGCGAGAAGTCCTCGTACACCTCCTTCCAGTCGCGCAGGCGAACCGGCACGGGCCGCCGAGGGGGCAGCTGACGGTCGTGCTTCATGAATCCCTTGATGTCGCCCACGTCAGCCCCCCACTGCTTCCATCACGGCCAGATCGACGTCGAGGCCACTGGCCGCAGCGTCGTGCCGGGCCGCGAGAACGCGTTTGAAGTCCTTCGGAATGACCATGACGAAGCGCTCCAACTCGGCCGACCAGTTGGCGAGCAAACGAGCGGCAACCGCGGAGCCCGTGGCCTCGCCGTGGCGCCGGACGCATTCGTGCAACCACTCCTTGTCGTCGGGCCCCAGCGGGTCGAGGTCGACCATCTCGCGGTTCACGAGGCTGGGAAAGGAGCCGTCGGCATCGAAGACGAAGGCCACGCCACCCGACATTCCGGCCCCGAAGTTCCGCCCGGTGCTGCCCAGCACGACCGTCCTGCCGCCGGTCATGTACTCACAGCCGTGATCGCCGATGCCCTCCACGACCGCAGTGGCACCGGAGTTACGGACGCAGAACCGCTCGCCGACGCGTCCCCGCAGGAACACCTCGCCCCCGGTGGCCCCGTAGAGGATCACATTCCCGGCGATCACGTTCTCCTCGGCCACGAAGCCGGCATCGCCGGGAGGACGCATCGTGATCCGACCTCCCGACAGGCCCTTGCCCACGTAGTCGTTCGCGTCACCCACGAGATCGAGGGTGATGCCGCGTGGCAGGAATGCACCGAAGCTGTTGCCGGCCGAACCGGTGAACGAGATCGAGATCGTGTCGTCGGGAAGCCCCTCGGCCCCGTGGCGTCTGGTGAGCTCGTAGCCGAGCAGGGTGCCGACGGTTCGGTTCACGTTGCGGATGGGCAGCTGGATGTGCACCTTCTCGCCCCGCTCGAGTGCCGGCTTGGCGAGGGTGATGATCCGGTGATCGAGCGCCTTGTCGAGCCCGTGATCCTGTTCGGTGACGCAATGCCGGGCGGCGCCCTCGGGAAGGTCGGGTCGGAACATGATCGGTCGCAGGTCGAGCCCGGCGGCCTTCCAGTGGTCGAGGGCATCGGACACGTCGAGCATCTCGGCATGGCCGACGGCCTCGGCGACCGAACGGAAGCCGAGCTGGGCCAGGAGCTCGCGCACCTCCTCGGCGATGAACTCCATGAAGTTCACGACGAACTCGGGCTGGCCGGTGAACTTCTTCCGCAGCTCGGGATTCTGGGTGGCGATGCCCACCGGGCAGGTATCGAGGTGGCACACGCGCATCATCACGCAGCCCATGACCACGAGAGGTGCCGTGGCGAAACCGAACTCCTCGGCTCCGAGCAACGCGGCGACGACCACGTCGCGACCAGATTTGAGCTGCCCGTCGACCTGCACCACGATGCGGTCGCGGAGTCCGTTGAGCAGCAGGGTCTGCTGGGTCTCGGCCAGGCCGAGCTCCCACGGCGTGCCCGCATGCTTGATCGACGTGAGGGGGGACGCGCCGGTTCCACCGTCGTGACCCGAGATCAACACGACGTCGGCATGAGCCTTGGAGACACCGGCGGCCACGGTTCCGACGCCGAGCTCCGACACCAGCTTCACGTGGACACGAGCCGCGGGGTTCGCGTTCTTGAGGTCGTGGATGAGCTGAGCCAGATCTTCGATCGAGTAGATGTCGTGATGCGGCGGCGGCGAGATGAGGCCGACACCAGGCGTGCTGTGACGAACTTCGGCAATCCAGGGCCAGACCTTGTGTCCAGGCAACTGGCCACCTTCGCCCGGCTTGGCGCCCTGAGCCATCTTGATCTGGATGTCGTCGGCGTTCACCAGGTACTCGCTGGTGACACCGAAGCGACCGGATGCAGCCTGCTTGATCGCCGATCGGCGCAGGTCTCCATTGGGGTCGGGCGTGTACCGGCGTGGGTCCTCGCCGCCCTCGCCGGTGTTCGACTTGGCCCCGATGCGGTTCATCGCGATGGCGAGCGTCTCGTGGGCCTCGGCCGAGATCGAACCGTACGACATCGCACCCGTGGAGAAGCGCTTCACGATCTCGGCGATGGGCTCGACTTCGTCGAGGGGTACCGGGGTGCGCTCGCGGTCCCTGAAGCGGAACAGGCCGCGAAGGGTGGCCAGCGAGGCGGCCTGCTCGTCGACCCGAGTGGTGTACTCGCGGAAGATGTCGTAACGCTTCTCACGGGTGGCGTGTTGGAGCCTGAAAACCGTCTCGGGGTTGAACAAGTGGTATTCGCCTTCGCGGCGCCACTGGTATTCGCCGCCGACCTCGAGATCGCGGTGGGCCCGGTGTTCGGGGGTGGGCGGATAGGCGACCCGGTGTCGAGCGCCGACGCCCATGGCGATCTGCGCATACGAAACACCGCCGAGCCGACTCACCGTGCCGGCAAAGCAGTCGAAGATCATGTTGTGACCGATGCCGATGGACTCGAAGATCTGAGCGCCGTGGTACGACCGCACGGTGGAGATACCCATCTTCGACATGACCTTCAGCACACCGAGATCGCACGCCTTGATGTAGTTCTCGTGGGCTTCGATCTTGTCCATCGAGGGGTCGAGGCCGTGCAGCCCACGATCGATCATGTCGTCGATGGTGTCGAAAGCGAGATAGGGGTTGACCGCAGTGGCGCCGTAGCCCAACAGCAGACAGTGATGATGCACCTCGCGCGCCTCGCCCGTCTCGACCACCAGTCCGACCTTGGCCCGGTTCTTCTCGCGGACCAGGTGGGTGTGGATGGCGGCAGTGGCGAGCAACGACGGAATGGGCGCATGGGTCTCGTCGGCGCCGCGGTCGGAGAGGACGATGATGTTCTTCCCGTTGGCGATCGCGGCCGAGACGTGGGCGCGGATCGCGATGAGGGCGGCCCGGAGGCCGGAGCCCCCGGCGGCCGCCTCGAACAGGCACGGCACGACCTGCGTGCTGAAGTCGGCCGGCGCAGCCACGCCGTCGAGGGCAACGATCGCCGCCAGCTGCCGGTTGGTGATCACCGGATGGGGGATGTGGATCTGACGGGCGCTGTCGGCGTTGGGCTCGAGCAGGTTTCCTTCGGGCCCGATCCAGTTGTCGACCGCAGTCACGAGCTCTTCCCGCATGGCATCGAGGGGCGGATTGGTGACCTGGGCGAAGAGCTGCTGGAAGTAGTCGAACATCAGTCGGGGTCGGCTCGACAGCACCGCCAACGGCGTGTCGGTCCCCATGGATCCGATCGCCTCCTTGCCGCTCACGATCATGGGTGTGAGCAGGAGCTTTCGTTCCTCGTGGGTGTAACCGAAGGTGAGCTGAGCCGTGGTGAGGTTGTCGCTGGTCGGCCGCTCGGCCGGCGGAAGGCCCTCGACCAGGTCATCGAGCTCGACCTCGTTGGCGTCGAGCCATTGCCCGTACGGGCGCGCCGACGCGAGCTGCGCCTTGATCTCGGGATCGCGAACGATCCGGCCCTCGCTCGTGTCGATCAGGAACATGCGACCGGGTTGGAGTCGACCCTTCTCGACGATCTTCGAGGCCGGCACGTCGACCACGCCGACTTCGGAGGCCATGATCACGAGATCATCGTCGGTGACCCAGTAGCGCGACGGCCGCAAGCCGTTGCGATCGAGGACGGCGCCGACGACGGTCCCGTCGGTGAAGGCGATGGAAGCCGGACCGTCCCATGGCTCCATGAGCATGGCGTGGAACCGGTAGAACGCCTTGAGCTCGGGGCTCATGGTCTCGTGCCGTTCCCAGGGCTCGGGAATCATCGTCAACACGGCCTCGGGCAGCGGGTATCCGCCGAGGTGGAGCAGCTCGAGCGCTTCGTCGAAGCCGGCGGTGTCGGAGCCGCCGGGCGTGCAGACCGGGAAGATCCGTTCGAGATCGCCGGGGATGTCGGGGGCCGCGAGGAACGCCTCGCGCGCCCGCATCCAGTTGCGGTTGCCCTGCACGGTGTTGATCTCACCGTTGTGCGCGACGTACCGGTACGGATGGGCGAGGGACCACGACGGGAACGTGTTGGTCGAGAACCGCGAATGCACGATGGCGAGCGCGCTCTCGACCCGTTCGTCGTTGATCTCGGGGTAGAACGCGGTGAGCTGCAGCGTGGTCAGCATGCCCTTGTACACGAACGTGCGGGCCGAGAGGCTCGAGAAGTACACGCGCGACAACGTGGGGGGCTTGCCGCCCATCGACGCCACGTGCACATCGTCGTCGATGTCGAAGTGGATCTCGTGCTCGATCCGCTTTCGCAACACGTAGGCGCGTCGCTCGAGCGGCAACCCCGACAGTGGGCCGTGGGCGAGGAACGGCTGCCAGAACGACGGCATCGTCCGCTTGGAGCCAGGGCCGAGCATCGAGGAGTCGGTGGGCACCTCGCGCCAGCCGAGAACCGTGAACCCCTCGCTCTCGGCCAGCTTCTCGATCTGGACCCGCACCTCACCGGCGAGCTCGCTGTCGGTGGGGAGGAAGCCGATCCCGGTGACGTAGGCTCCCGCTTCGGGCAGGTCGAAGTCGACCACCGCCCGGAAGTACCGGTCGGGCACCTGGATGAGCATCCCGGCACCGTCGCCGGTGTTGGGTTCGGCCCCGATGGCGCCCCGGTGCTCGAGACTGCACAGCGCTCCGAAACTCTGGGCGACGATCTTGTGGCTGCGCCGGCCCTGCATGTCGACGACGAAGTTCACGCCGCACGAATCGTGCTCGTTGCGAGGGTCGTACAGACCCTGGGCCGCGGGCAGATCAGGGTTCACCAGACGATCGTGCGGGGACCGGGAGGACTCGGGGGGTACGACGAACGAGCTCATGCATCCTTCCTGGACGGGCCGACACGCTTTGAGAGCGGGGTTGGGGGCGGTCGGGGGACCACGCTGACCCACTACCGGAAATGGCAATTGTACTGTCCGTGCCGAGATGCCCACGAACCGAGCCGGCCCATCGGCAATGATGGGCGCCATGACCGCTGCCCACCTCGCCGACCTGCTCTCGTTCCTCGATGCGTCGCCATCGCCCTACCATGCCGTCGCCACAGCCGCATCACGGATGGAGCAGGCCGAGTTCCACGAGGTCGACGAGCGTCGCCCGTGGCCGAAGGAGCCGGGGCGCTACTTCGTACGCCGAGGCGGATCCCTCGTTGCGTGGGCCGTCGGCGAACCCGGCCCCGACCTGCGATTTCGCATCATCGGCGCCCACACCGACAGTCCCAATCTGCGCCTGAAGCCCGCTCCCGACACATCGGGCTCGGGCTTCCGACAACTCGGAGTCGAGGTGTACGGCGGGGCGCTGTACAACTCCTGGCTCGACCGGGATCTCGGGGTCTCCGGACGCCTCACGGTTCGCATCGGAACCGACGTCGTCGACGTTCTCGTCCGAGTGGACGACATCGGCCTCCGGGTCCCACAGTTGGCGGTTCATCTCGACCGCGAGGTGAACACGAAAGGGCTGGTGCTCAACCCCCAGGTCCACCTCACACCCGTCTGGGGTCTCACCCCGGGCGAGCCCGGCGAGTTCGTCGCCCTCGTGGCCGATCGCGCCTCGGTGCCCGCCGACGCCGTGATCAGCCACGACCTGATGCTGCACGATCTGACGCCGGCCCGCGTGCTGGGTGCCGATCGCGAGTTCATCGCGTCGGCCCGCATCGACAACCTCTTGTCGTGCCATTCCGGAGTGGCCTCGCTGCTGCAGGTGGTCGAGGGCGGCGACCTCGGCGACGTCGTGCCCCTCGTCTGCCTGTTCGATCACGAGGAGATCGGCTCGACATCGGCGGCCGGCGCCGGATCGTCGATGCTCCCGACGATCATCGAACGGATCGTCGGCGCCACCGGTGGCGACCGGGAGACCCTCGCCGCCGCCCTGGCCCGGTCGGCGTGCGCGTCGGCCGACGGCGCCCATGCGACCCACCCCAACTACAGCGACCGCCACGACGCGAAACACCACATCGCCCTCGACGGCGGACCGGTCATCAAGTACAACGCGAACGTGCGCTACGCCACCGATGGGCCGTCGGCTGCGGCCTTCGCGCTGGCGTGCGAACGGGCCGATGTCGCTCATCAGCACTTCGTGATGCGCTCCGACATGGCTTGTGGCTCGACCATCGGTCCGACCACTGCAGCCAGATTGGGCGTCTCCACCGTCGACGTCGGGGTGGCTCAGCTGTCGATGCACTCCGCCAGGGAGATGTGCGGCTCGGCCGATCCCGAACGCTTCAGCCGGGCCCTCGCCGAGTTCCTCATGGGCGACTGAGCAGGCGTTGCACCGTCATGGCGCCGATCGCACGCCGGCCCTGAGCAAGCGATCCGGTCGGACCGTGGTCTCGCAGATAGCCGAGCATCACCCGTCCGAGGCTGATCGAGTCGAGCCGACCCTCGGCCCAACCGGCATGAATGCTCGAGGGCCCATAGCGCTTGACGTAGTGGTACTCGGGGACGAACCGCAGCTCACCGACCAGGCTGACGGCGAACAACCACGCCCGCTCGGCGTGGATGCTCCTCCACGTCGGTCGGATGAACAGACCGTTGGCCAGAACGAGCTCGCGATCCACGAGCCCCTTGAAGGCGCCGTTGCAGTAGCCCTTGGGGATCAGATCGAGCGAATGTCGAAGCGTCCACGGCTCTCCGTCGGCGATCGGATGGGGTTGCGGCTGATCGCGTTCGGGCATCGATACCCCATCGAAGTCGGTCGCAATGGTCGGCCCGTAGACGATTGCCGCCCTCGGGTGGGCCTGCATCTCGGCCACGAGGCGGATCAGATCGCAGGTCGGGAATCCATCGTCGTGCGGCATCCACCGCAGATACCTGCCCCGTGCCCGACCGAGGAGGTCGTTGTAGTGATCGACCCACCCGCGGCCGTCGGTGTTCCGGACGAACTCGACTCGATGGTCCTCCCGCAGTCGATCGCGAAGCATCTCCAGCGCGTCGTCGTGCATGTGCCGATCGGAGATCACGATCTCCACGCTGGGGTGATCGACGGTCTCGACATTGGCGACGATCGAGTCGACGAACCGTTCCGAGCGGTAGAGCGGAATCGCGAGCGTCACCTCGGGTCGGGCGCGGCGACTCATGCGCCGGCTCGGTCGCGAAGCGCAGCAACCACCTGCGCCGCGAACAGCGGCGCCGTCGTGAACTTGCCGGTGTCGATCGACACGAACCCGTCAGACCATCGAGGACCGATTCGGGACCGCTCGTGCAGTGTGCTGTCGGGCTCGTCGATGTCGGAGCGACCGTGGGCGAAGATGATCTCACCCCGAACCGAGGCAGCCGCCGCGTCGGCCAGACTGGGTACCAGATCGGCCAGCGCCTGTCGCGTC
>JAHEJN010000050.1:15706-20590 GCA_024638845.1 Acidimicrobiales bacterium
CAGTGTGCTGTCGGGCTCGTCGATGTCGGAGCGACCGTGGGCGAAGATGATCTCACCCCGAACCGAGGCAGCCGCCGCGTCGGCCAGACTGGGTACCAGATCGGCCAGCGCCTGTCGCGTCTGCGTGAGCACCTCGCGCCCGACCCGGTCGTGGTCGACTTCCCACGATTCCGGTGGGGCCGGTTCGGCCCGTCGCCCCGTGACCCGGAAGCCGTTGCCCCTCCGTTCGACCGCGTCGACCGCCGTCGGCTGCCACAACCGGCCGAGCTCGATTCCGACGTAGTTCGATCGATCCGACGCAGGGAGCGACCGCACGAGGGAGTCGAGCCGCTCGTAGTGCGCGACCAGCTCTTCGGTACTGCTCAGGGACTCGGCCATCTGCACGTAGGTGAACGGCGTCGACCGCATCGACGACCAGTCGACGCGGCGACCGACGAAGCTCTCGATCGAGGGCGCGAAGCTCAGCGCTCCCTCCAGCATCAGCTCGGCCGTGGCTCCGGTCGTGTCGCGTGCGTACACGTGGCCCAGATGGACCTTGCCCTCGTTGACCTCGCTCGCCCGGGTCATCGGCCCGTCGGTGGCGTCGACCACGATGACGGAGTGCCCGTCGATCGCCAGGGCAAGAGCCAGGGTGGTGCCTTGGATTCCCGCTCCCAGAACGACGACCGTGGATCCAGCCTCTCTCTGCATGGCGGTTCGCTCAGCCAACCGACGTGTCGTAACCAGAGCTCCGGTGGATCAGCTCGTCGGTGACGACCAGATCGAGGGGCACATCGCCGGCATGAGTCGGCACCACTGCTCGTTCCTGGAAGTGATAGGCGACACCCACCAGGCACTGATCGGCACGTCGGTTCGACAGGGCCCGGTCGTACCATCCGCCACCGCGCCCCACGCGATTGCCGCCGGCGTCGAAGGCCACCAGCGGCGTGACCACCACGTCGATGGAGCCGAGCTCGACGACCTCGGTGGTCTGGGGCTCGGGGATGCCAGCGGAGTTGACCGCCAGGGGATGCCCGGCAAGTGGTCGGAACTCGAGGGTTCGATCGGGTGCCATGACCGGCACCGCCACGGCCACACCGACGCGAGCGCACTCCTGGTGGAAGGCTGCGAGATCGGGCTCGCCGTCGGTCGAGAGGTACGACGAGACCGAGGACGGTGCCAGCTCGATGACGAGGTCGGCGAGACGGCGGTTGATCGCCGCGTCGGCGACCGCTCGCCTGGCCGACGGCAGATCGCGCCGTTGGGCCCGAATGTCGCGGCGAACTGCATCGAGGTTGTCGGTCATGTTGTGGCCCTCCGAGCAGAACAGTAGCTTCGGACGGTTCCCCTCGACCCCCAAGGAGGAGACGACATCCCCATGGACGCCGTCCCGTATCTCGCCGCACTCAGCGCCATCGCTGCTCTCTGCCTCGCCGTGTTCTATTACCTCGACGTCAAGAAGGCATCGCCGGGCAACGACCGCATGCAGTTCCTCATGAACGAGATCCACAAGGGCGCCCGCGCGTTCCTCAAGAAGGAATACCAGTGGGTGTCGATCTTCGTCGTGGCCATGATGATCCTGCTCGCGGTGGTCATCGCGCCGCTCGCGGCAATCAGTTACGTGCTCGGCGCAGTCCTCTCCGCAACCGCCGGGTACGCGGGCATGACGGTCGCGACCATGGCGAACGCGCGCACCACCGAGGCCGCCCAGAGCGGGCCAGGAAAGGCGCTACCCATTGCCTTTCGCGGTGGCGCGGTCATGGGCTTCTCGGTCGCGGGCCTCGCCCTGCTCGGGCTCATGTTCACGTACTTGCTGTTCGTCGTGTGGCTCGAGGTCGACGATGCCTTCGAGATCTTCACCGCCTTCGGTCTGGGGGCGTCGTCGATCGCACTCTTCTCCCGTGTCGGTGGTGGCATCTACACCAAGGCGGCCGACGTCGGCGCCGACCTCGTCGGCAAGGTCGAGGCCGGCATTCCCGAGGACGATCCCCGCAACCCGGCCACCATCGCCGACAACGTGGGTGACAACGTCGGTGACGTCGCGGGCATGGGTGCTGACCTGTTCGAGAGCTACGCCGGCTCGATCATCGCCCCGATCTCCCTCACGGCCTTCTCGGCCGGTCTCGTCGCCGCCGACAACAGCACCGACGGCGTCATCCAGCTGCTGGTCTTCCCCATGGCCGTTGCCTTCGTCGGCATGATCGGTTCGATCATCGGGTCGTTCTTCGTGAAGGGCGGCGACTCGACCGACTCCAAGGCGCTCAGTCGCGCCCTGCACATGGGCACCAACGTCGCCATGGCCATCACCGTCGTCGGCACCCTCGCCATCTCGTTCTGGCTGTTCGCCGACGATGCGTTCTACGACAAGCCGTGGGGCCTCGCCGTCTCGGTCCTCGGCGGCCTCATCGTGGGCTGGGCGCTCGGCAAGGCCGCCGAGTACTACACCTCCGATCACTACGCGCCGGTCAAGAAGATCGCCAGCCAGTCCGAGACCGGACCCGCCACGACGGTGCTGGCCGGAATCAGCGGTGGCATGACGTCGGTCGCCAGTGCGGTCGTGTTGATCCTCGCCGGCGTGGCCATCGCCTACTGGGGTGGTGAGCAGACCCTGGGTGACGACGGGGGTGGCATCTACGGCATTGCCGTTGCGGCCATCGGCATGCTGGCCACCACCGGTGTCGTGGTCTCCGTCGACGCCTACGGCCCCATCGCCGACAACGCCGGCGGAATCGCGGAGATGGCCGAGCTCGACCCGTCGGTCCGCGAGGTGACCGACGCCCTCGACAGCCTGGGGAACACGACAGCCGCCGTGGCCAAGGGCTTCGCCGTCGGCTCGGCGGCGCTCACCGCGCTCGCCCTCTTCAAGAGCTTCGAGTTCGCCATTGCCCAGGCCGACCCCACCCAGGCGCTGAACCTCGACATCGGCGAGGTCGATGTGTTCATCGGTCTGCTCCTCGGGGCCGGCCTGCCGTTCCTCTTCGCCGCCCTGACGATCGATGCCGTCGGTCGAGCCGCCGGGCAGATGATCGAGGAGGTGCGACGGCAGTTCCGTGAGATTCCCGGCCTGCGTGAGGGCAAGGAGGGCGTGATACCCGACTCTTCCCGTTGCGTGGAGATCTCCACGGCGGCCTCGCTCAGGGAGATGATCGTTCCCGGGGCCCTCGCCGTGGTCGTTCCCCTCGTCGTCGGCTTCACGAGCGTCGATGCGCTCGGCGGTCTGCTGGCCGGCGCGCTCGTCACGGGCTTCTCGCTGGCGATCTTCATGGCCAACGCTGGCGGCGCATGGGACAACGCCAAGAAGTTCATCGAGGCCGGCGCCCACGGCGGCAAGGGCTCCGACCCGCACAAGGCCGCCGTCGTCGGCGACACCGTCGGCGATCCGTTCAAGGACACCTCGGGTCCGTCCATGAACATCTTGATCAAGGTCATGACCATCGTCTCGCTGGTCTTCGCCAGCGCTTTCGTCTGATCAACCGTTCCCCGATCCATCGAGGGCCGGCACCGGAACGGGTGCCGAGCCTCGGCGCGTCTGCGGGCAGACTGGGCACGTGTCGCCGCTCGAAGCCTGCGCCGTTCTCGGCGTGTCACCCACCGATGACTGGGCTTCGGTGCGACGCGCCTACCGGCTGCTGATCCGCCGGGCCCATCCCGATGTCGGTCGACCGGAGGTCGATGGCTCGGCCGTCGACGCGAGCGTCATCACGGGCGCCTTCGCGATCGTCCGTGCTGCGTACCAGTCCGGTGAGCTCCCGAATGACCCCGCACCCGCCGAAACGGCGGTGATCGCCCGGCCCGAGGTCGCCGTACTTCGGATTCCCGACGAGGCCGATCCGTTCATCCATCTGCTCGATGTCGCCCATCGCCTGGGCGACGTGACCTATCAGGACGCCGAGGCGGGGCTGTTCCAGCTGCTGGTCCACGATCCCGACACTGCGCAGTACCAGCTCGCCGCCGAGGTCGAGGTCGTCGACGACGACGTCCACGTCGCCTTCTCGCTCGAACCCATCGGACCCGGACCCGTGCCTCCGATCTCCGCGGTCGTCGCCCGTTTCGGACGGCTCAGCCGTACGGATTGAGGTTCTCGAGGCAGCCGGTCGCCTCCTGCGCCGTCTCCCCGTCGGGACAGACCGCTCCGGTCCAGTCGGTGACCGCCGCCGCCGCGATCCGATCGATGAAGGCTCCGTCGAGGTTGGCCCCGCGGAAGTCGACTTCGTCGAGAACCGCACCGGTGAAGTCGACGTTTCGCGCGTCGGCCCCGGCAAAGGACGAGCCGGTCAGGTTCGCGTCGAAGAACACCGCCCGGGTGAGATCAGCGTCATCGAACACCGCGCCGCGAGCACCTGAATCGACGTCGGGTGCCCAGGCATCGACGAGGTCGGCGCCGACGAAGCTCGCACCCTCGATGTCGGCGTCATAGAAGTTGGCCTGTCGCAACGTCGCGCCGTCGAACACGGCGTAGGCCAGATCTCTTCGCTGCAGTACCTCGGCGGTCATCGACTCGCCCTCGAAGCTGAGCCCTGCGACAACGGTGAGGTCGGCGGGAAGCCGAATGATCGAGCCGAGATCGTCCCCCGCATCAGGACACAAGCCACTGCGCCACCGCTCGTCCTCGAGACGGAACACCAACCGGTCGAGCACACCACCATCGGCATCGACCAGATCGGCGGCACCGAGCGTCGAGGTCACCACGATGGTCCGCGCGGCCGTGGCACTCGTCGAGTTCTCGCCGAGTCGACCGGCGAGCTCGGCGGCGATGTCTTCACCAGAGGCACCGCAGTTCGACCAGGTCAGCTCGGCCAGGCGGGTCGGATCATCGGTGCGCCACGCACCGAGATAGGAGTCGACGGCCTCGATGAGGATCGAGCGCGGCGGACGCTCGGCCTCGATCCTCGACACCGGAGCCGG
>JAHEJN010000138.1 GCA_024638845.1 Acidimicrobiales bacterium
AAGCGTCGTTCCCAGCTCGCACTGACTCTGGCCGTGGTGGTCGCCGGCGCGATCGCCGCGCCCGCAGCCGCTCAGGATGAGCCTGCCCCCTCGATCGAAGGCCCCGTGTGGGAGCTGCTCAACGTCGGCGATGCCGCCGCGGATGCATCCGCCTCGATGTCGCTCGACGATGGGACCGCTGCCATCTTCGGTGGCTGCAACTCGTTCTTCGGCTCATACGAGCTCGACGGTGAGGCCCTCACCTTCGACGAGGACTTCACCAGCACCCTCGTGGAGTGCGAGCCGCAGGTGATGGACCAGGAGAACGCCTTCATCGCCGCACTGGGCGACGTCGCCACCTACGATGTGCAGGCCGACATCCTCTCTCTTCTCGACGATGGCGGAGGACAGGTGCTGAGCTTCGAGGAGACCAGCGTCGCCACGACGACGGACATCCTCACGCTCCAGCTCGAGATCGATAAGGTGCGGGCCAGCCTCCAGCACCTGCGTGGGCGCGTCCAGAACGAGGATGTCCGCGGTGACGTCCGTGGGCTCGAGGCCCACCTCAACAAGCTCACCGAGCAGCACATCAACCAGCGCAACAATCAGCAGCAGCTTCGACAGCGCATCCACGCGCTCGAGACGCAGCTCGCCATGGTGCAGCAGGCCCTGATGCAGGAAGGCATCATGGACATCGAGTAGGTCCGGGGCCCTTGGCCTGAGACTCGACCGCAGCCATAGCCGCCGTCACGACACAACGTGACGGCGGCTTTCGTGTGTCAGGCCTGCTGGTCGTCGCGGTCGAGCTACAGGCAACTCAAGCCGCTGCGAGGACGACGCTCACGACCAGGACCCTGTTGGCGTCCTACGCACGGCTGCCGATCACGCCTCGACAGCCACGACGGGGACGTCGAGGTCCTGCCTCGGCCCATCGGCATCGATGGCCATGTAGTTCGTGTCGTTGATGTACAACAAGGTGCCGTCTGCTGTCTCGATCCGGACATTCACCGTGATCTCCAGTGGGCCGAGGTCCGGGATCACCTCATAGGTCCCCGGGAGCACGGTCAGCGCGAAGGGGATCGGTGATTCCGCCCCTGGGGCCCGCATCACCAGGCGAGAGAGCATCACGGCTGCTGCATCGGCCAGGCTGGTGTCGTCGACGGAGACGATGATGCTGGCTTCGTCGGGCAGGACCGAGGCCTCAGGAAGGACGATGCTCCCTGTGACGAGCGATGAGTCGGACCCGTCCTGTGCGCCCGCCGGCAGCGCGGTCAGAGGGATGGCCAGGGCAGCGATGGCCGCGATGAACTTGAGTCTGGTCACGTGTCGTGTGCCTCCATGTCAGGGGGATGCCGCGAAGGTCTGGATGACCGACGCTGATGATATGACGTCAGGCCAGGCCTAGCGGTTCCCAGGAGCCTCGGTCGCCGGGAGCCTGCCGACGGCCAGGGCCATGTCGTAGAAGTCCGGCAGGAAGCTCGCGGTGAAACGTTGCTGCTCCTCCGGCGCGATCAGCTGGTCGTCCTCGCACGGGCTCGCCGGGTCCGAACCGAGCTGTGTGCTGAAGCCGTTGTGGGTGCCCCCGGGGATGGTGTAGTACGTCGTGAGCGTCTTGCGCAACGGCTTGAGTTGCTTGTCCCGGTACTTCAGGGGCTGCTTCGTCCCGACATCGCCGTCGCATTCGGCGACCACGAGCGCGGTCGGCATCGTGCCCGGAACCTTGGGCTTGGGCTCGAGGAAGGCCGGCGTCAACAGCGCCAACGCCGAGACCGTCCGCGTCGCCACCTCCTGGTCGTTGATGTAGCGGACGGCGAGCGGTCCGCCTCGGGAGTGGCCCGCGAGGACGAGACGTGAGAGGTCCGCCTTCCCGGCGACCTCGGTCTCGAAGCCCTCGCCCGTAGCGATGGCATCCAGATGCGCTTCGATGATCTGGGTGCTGCGCTGGGCCAGCGGCGCGAACCCGAAGCCGTTGTTGAACTCCGCCGAGAGATCCGGCACGACCGCGATGTAACCCCGCTCGGCCAGCGCCTCCGCGAGGTAGCTGAAGCCCTCGTACTGCCGGAGGTCACCATCGGGTGGGCAGGGGTAGATGTCGATCTCATCGTCCACCGGGTTGGGGCTCGTGCAGAACGCGTACGACCCGTGGATGAACAGCGCCACCGGGAATGGTCCCTCGCCCTCGGGCACCGCGAGCACGCCTCGCAGGGCCACCGGCATGTCGCGGAACTTCGAGTCCACGGGGAAGTCAGACTGCACGATCGTCGCCTCGCCAAGGTCGTAGCTCTCGACGCTCGGCTGCGCCGAGACGACGCCCAGCGCCAGCGCCAGCACGAGCCCGATGACCACGCTCAGGGCCACCGCGCCGCGGCCCATACGCGACGTCGTCGATCTCACTCCCACGTTCCACCTCGTCAATACCATCCAGCACCGGCTGGTACGACTCTACCCGAGTCGGTCGCGCGGCCGGTTCTGCGCAGCCCGCCCATCCTCGACTAACATCCGAGGTCCCTTTGGATGCTCGTGATCACGCCCAGATACACATGACCCAGGAGAGTGAGATGAAACGCGCAAGGCTGATATCCGTGACCATGGCCCTCTCGTTGCTGGGCACCACATCGGTGCTCGGAGCTGAGGGATCGAGCGCACCCGGAGGGTCGGACGACGTCGATCCCTACCAGCAGACGCTGGCGTGGGGCGACTGCGAGGGGGGCGAGGAGGGATCCGAGGAGCTAGAGGCCGCGTTCGAGTGTGCGACAGCGACGGTGCCGATCGACTACGCCGACCCGTCGGCGGGGACCACGACCATCGCGCTCAAGCGGCTGCCGGCGACCGGCGACAAGCAGGGCACGTTGTTCATCAACCCCGGCGGACCCGGCGGCTCCGGCGTCGAGATGGCGTTCTTCTTCAGCTTGTTGGCTTCCGAAGGGCTGAAGGACGTCTACGACATCGTCGGCTTCGACCCTCGGGGCGTGGGTGCCAGCGACCCGCTCGGTTGCCTCGACACCGCCTCGTTTGATGAGCTGCTCGCGACCGACGTCGACCCCGCCGATGCGGACTCGGCCGATCGGTACGCGGCACTCGTCCAGGCGCAAGGCGAGGCGTGTCTGCAGACGAACCCGCAACTCGCGCAGCACGTGACGACCGTCGAGACCGCCATGGACCTCGACGTGCTGCGCGCGCTCGTCGGGGACGAGACGCTCCACTACTTCGGTGCCTCGTATGGCACGTTCCTGGGCACCACCTACGCTGCGCTGTTCCCCGACAAGGCCGGGCGTCTCGTGCTCGACGGGGCGGTGGATCCATCACTGAGTCTCACACAGGCGGGCCTTCGTCAGGCCGCTGGCTTCCAGCTGGCGTTCGAGGACTATGTTGCCGACTGCCTCACGGCGGACTGCCCGCTCGGCTCCTCGATGGAGGAGATCGAGCAGAAGCTCGCGGACCTGCTCGATGCGGTCGTGGATGAACCGCTCGACACCGCGGACCCGGAGCGTCCGCTGACCCAGGCGCTCGCGTTCTACGGCATTGCCGGGCCGCTCTACGCGCAGTTCGAATGGCCGTTCCTGACCAGCTCTCTTGTCGAAGCCTTCGCCGGCGACGGGTCGGAGCTGCTCGCCAATGCCGACGTCTACAACAACCGCGGCACGGACGGCTACCTCACGAATCAGGCGCAGGCCAACACGGCGATCAACTGCCTCGACGCGCCGCTGCACCCGGAGCCCGAGGTGACGCCCACCGAGGAGGACTTCGTCGCGGCCTCACCGCTGTTCGGAGACATCACCTATGGGTACCTCGAGGTGGGCTGCATGAGCTGGCCCATCGAGCCGTCCGTCGAGGCGCCCGACTACTCGGCGCCAGGCGCGCCCCCCATCCTGGTCATCGGTACCACCGGGGACCCTGCCACGCCGTTCGCGAGCGCCCGGAAGCTCGCCGATACCCTCGAATCAGGCGTGCTCCTCATCCGCGACGGAGAGGGCCATACCGCGTACCACCAGGGCAACGCCTGCATCGACGAAGCCGTCGACGCCTACCTCGTTGACGGTGTCGTCCCCGCTGACGGCACCGAATGCCCGGCACCGGTCGTCGGGGGGTAGCCAAGCGGTAGCGCACATGCTTTGGGCGCCTTTCAGGCCCGAGCGGCGAAGGCTCCTGGGTCCTGATCGTGGCGGGCCCGAGCGGTGAAGGCCTCGATTATCGTGCCTTTCGCGAGCACGTAGCCGCCCCAGAGAAGCGGGATCGTCAGCTACGGGCCCGGGTCGTTGGCATCGTCTCCGTGGAGGGCACCGAGTACCCAGAACCGGCCGCTGGAAGCACAGAGCCATCGCCCTGAGCACGAGAGGGCCCTGGCACGGAGGATGCGTGGAATCCTTTGACCCAGCGCTGCCTCGCGGCAGCGCGTATGCGACACCCATCCCACCGGAGATCCCTGCATGCGTCGACCTTTCCCTCTCATCGCCATCGTTCTCGCGCTCACCATGGCGGTCTCCGCAACGGCGGCCGCCGTGGAGCTGCCCACCGACGCCATGTCCGACGAGGACAAGGCGGCCATCGACGCAGGCATCGCGGCCATCATGGAGGAGCATCCCGAGGTCCCGGCCTTCTACGTCGGCCTCTGGAGCCCCGAGCGCGGCTCCTATCAGCAGGCCTACGGCATGGCGGACGTAGCGGCCGGGCGCGCTGCGAGCGTGGATGACCACTTCAGGATCGGCAGCGTAAGCAAGACCTTCGGCGCCACCATCATCCTCCAGCTGGTGGACGAGGGCCTGCTCGCACTCGACGACACGGTAGCCGATGCCGATCCCGGGCTGGCCGAGCAGTTCCCCGAGGTCGCCGATATTCCCATCCGCGACCTGCTGGGCATGACCAGCGGCA
This sequence comes from Acidimicrobiales bacterium, assembly GCA_024638845.1. Taxonomy (GTDB): domain Bacteria; phylum Actinomycetota; class Acidimicrobiia; order Acidimicrobiales; family JAHEJN01; genus JAHEJN01. Next base: position 4,849 of record JAHEJN010000138.1, read on the forward strand.
TCCCTGACTACATGAACGTGCCCGATGCGACGGTCGCGACGCACGCGCAGTACCCGGACACCCAGTGGGACCCCCTTGATCTCATCAGCTTCGGAGTCGGCCGGGGACTGTCAGCGGTAGGGACCCCCGGTTACAGCACGACCAACTACATCATCCTCCAGGAGATCGCCGAGACCTTGACCGGCCAGGCCATCCAGGAGCTGGTGCAGGAGCGCCTGACAGACCCCCTCGGCATGCCGGGCACGGCCTTGCCGTACAACGAAGACACCACTCTGCCCGAGCCGCTCGCGCGGGGCTACATGAGTCCGGCCTGCGTGCAGGAGCTCGTCGAGGATGGGGCCGAGCCGATCCCGGACGACACCGACACGACCGATTGGAACGCGAGCTACGGCCAGATCGGCGGTAGCATGCACTCCACCATCGATGACCTGGGGTTGTGGGCCGCCTCGATGAGCGGAAGCTCGACGCTCTCGGACGAGCTCGCTACCGAGCGGATCGAGATGCATGACGCCGACCTGGGTGTCTTCACCTACGGCCTCGGGGTCATGCAGTTCGTCGAGGGCTTTGGTGGCCAGTACGGCCACGAGGGCGAGGCCATTGGCTGGGAGGGCTGGGCCGGCCACGACCCTGCGACCGGCGAGTCGTACGTCGTCTTCACCAACACCTGCGCCGACTCGCTGCCCATGCTCGGCGCGGTCGCGGTATTGGATCCATCCGTCCAGCCGCTCGTCGATGCGCTCACCGCCTTGGGCTCCGGTGACTGAG
>JAHEJN010000009.1 GCA_024638845.1 Acidimicrobiales bacterium
CGACTTCCCCGAACCCGACAGGCCGGTGAAGACGATGAGCTGATCGCGGGGAAGGTCGAGCGAGATGTCGCACAGGTTGTGCTCGCGCGCTCCCTGGATGATGAGGCGGTCCGACATTGCCTCTCACTCTATCCAGTCGCAACAATCGAACACGTGTTCTATCGAGCTGTCAATCGCCCAGCTGAGCCAGCACCTCGGACGGGAGCGGCCCGGGCGTCCAGCGCGCGATCTCCTCACCCATCGGTGTCGACGGCGCACCGTTCTTCCACGGCCACAGCTCCTCGGCGATGCGGCGCCAGTTGCCGGTTGCGTTGAGCTCCCCGAACAGGGCCAGGAGCCCGAGGTTGATGCGCTGCAGGATCACGTAGTCGGGCGGAACGTTGGCGTTGCGGCGGATCTCGGAATACGGGCCGACCGGCTCGAGGATGTGCCGTACCGTCTCGGCCGCGTACTGCTTGGTGAGCGTGTACTCGCCGTCGACCTTGACGAAGTCGTAGAAGTGCGAGAAGTAGTCCATGACGTGATCGTCGGTGAACTCCTGGCCCGGCACGAGCAGACCCAGCTCTTCGACGGCGGCCCGGAACTCGGAGGCGCTCTCGTCGACCACCATGGCCTCGATGAGGCGACGGAACCCGGCCAGCGCGTCGGCGCTGAATCGCTTCACCAGTCCGAAGTCGAGGAAGACCACATGGCCGCCGGGCCGGAACAGGTAGTTGCCGGGGTGGGGATCGCCGTTGAAGGCACCGAGGCGATAGATGCCGCCGAAGGAGAACCGGTACATGGTCTCGGCTGCGAGGTTGAGCTCGTCCTGACTCCAGCTCGATGCCTCGGCGAACCGGGCGCCCTCGGCCAACTCGGTGGTGAGCACCCGAGGCGAGCAGTGCTCGTCGATCACCTCGGGGATGTGGATATAGGGATGGCCCCGGTAGTAGTCGGCGAAGAGCCGCTGGTTGGCCGCCTCGTGGACGTAGTCGAGCTCTTCGGTGATTCGTTCGCGCAGCTCGGCGGCAATCGACTGGGGATCGAGCGAGGGAAAGAAGGTCTGGAACCCGATGAACAGCGCGTCGGCGTTGGCGAGATCGCTGCGGATGGCGTCGTCGACGCCCGGGTACTGCACCTTCACCGCAACGGCCCGGCCGTCGTGGGTCATCGCCCGGTGCACCTGGCCGATCGACGCGGCGGCGATGGGCTCGGGGTCCCATTCGGCGAAGGTCTTCTCGGGCCGCTGGCCGAGCTCGTTCGCCATGACCTCGGCCACGAGTTCGTAGCTCATGGGCGGAGCATCCTGTTGGAGCTCGGCCAGTACCTCGCGCACATGGTCGGGCATGCCCTGGTCGAGGAAGCTGGCCATCTGGCCGACCTTCATCAGCGCACCCTTCATTGCGCCCAGGGTCTCGACCACCTGCTTGGCCGTCTTGACCTCGTGGGCTCGGTCGAGCTCTTCACGCCGTTCGGCCGATGCGAACACCCGGCGGGCCCTGTGCGCCGCCACCCCCGCACCGGTGCGGCCACCCAGGCCGACGACCATCTTGTTGCGTCCCGTCCGATCGGTCGACGACACCGGCTGGCCGTTCTCGGCGCGGGTAGGACGACGCCGCTTCAGCGCGGCCCTGGCGCCGCCGACCGCGGCGGCGGTGGCCGCTCCGGCAGTGATCACCTTCTTGATCTTCGACATCAGCCAACCTCTCGGAGCTCGCGTTTCAGGTCTTTGATCTCATCGCGCAGCCGGGCTGCGTACTCGAAACGCAGGTCGGACGAAGCCTCGTGCATTTCTTCCTCGAGGGTGGCGATGAGACGGGCGATCTGGTCGGCCGGCAGCTCGCCGAGCGACTCGGGCACTCTACGGCGCTGGTCGTCTCGACGGCGCGACCGCTGCCCGTCGCCGGGGATGGGCGCCCGCTCCGACGCCGGCCGGAGGTAGGCCAAGATGTCGGTGACGGCCTTGCGAATGGTCTGCGGGTCGATGCCGTGGGCTTCGTTGTAGACCTTCTGCAGCCCGCGACGGCGGTTCGTCTCGGAGATGGCCCGCTGCATCGAGTCGGTGACCCGGTCGGCGTACATGACCACCCGACCGTTCACGTTGCGCGCGGCGCGTCCGATCGTCTGGATGAGCGACGTCTCGCTGCGGAGGAACCCCTCCTTGTCGGCGTCGAGAATGGCAACCAGCGACACCTCGGGCAGGTCGAGGCCTTCCCGCAACAGGTTGATGCCGACCAGCACGTCGAACTCGCCGAGGCGGAGGTCGCGGAGCAGCTCGATGCGCTGGATCGTGTCGACCTCGCTGTGGAGGTAGCGAACCCGCACGCCCAGCTCGAGCAGGTAGTCGGTGAGGTCTTCGGCCATCTTCTTGGTGAGGGTGGTGACCAGCACCCGTCGTTCCTGCTCGACCTCGAGCCGGATGTTCTCCATGAGATCGTCGATCTGGCCCTTGGTGGGCTTCACCACGACCTCGGGGTCGATCAGGCCGGTGGGGCGCACGATCTGCTCGACCACCTGAGCCGAGACCTCCATTTCGTACTTCCCCGGCGTGGCGCTGAGGAACACCACCTGACCCAGCCGTTCCATGATCTCCTCGAACCGCAGGGGACGGTTGTCGGCGGCCGACGGCAGCCGGAAGCCGTGCTCGATGAGCGTCAGCTTGCGGGACCGGTCGCCCTCGTACTGCCCGTGCAGCTGCGGCACCGCCACGTGCGACTCGTCGATCACGGTGATGAAGTCGTCGGGGAAGAAGTCGAGGAGCGTGTACGGCGCCTCGCCGGCATGGCGGCCGTCGATCGGTGCCGAGTAGTTCTCGATTCCGTTGCAGTACCCGAGCTCCTGCATCATCTCGAGGTCGTATTCGGTGCGCATCCGCAGCCGCTGGGCCTCGAGCAGCTTTCCTGCCTCCTCGAAGTCGGCGAGCTGATCGCGCAGCTCCGTCTCGATGCGCCCGATGGCTGCAGCCATGCGCTCGTCGCTCGCCACGTAATGCGTCGCCGGGTACACCACGAGCTCTTGCAGCTGACGAACGCGCTCGCCCGTGACCGTGTCGACCTCGGTGATGGCCTCGACATCGTCGCCGAACATCTCGATTCGTACGGCGTTCTCGTCGTACGCAGGATGCAGTTCGATGACGTCACCCCGCACTCGGAACTTGCCCCGCACCAGGTTCATGTCGTTGCGCTCGTACTGCATGTCGATGAGCGTGCGCAGGATGTCGCGCTGGTCGTGGGTCTCGCCCGGGCGGACCACCAGCATCTTGTCGGAGTACTCCTCCGGCGAGCCCAGGCCGTAGATGCACGACACGGAGGCCACGACGATCACGTCGCTGCGGGTGAGCAGCGCCGATGACGCGCTGTGGCGCAGGCGGTCGATCTCGTCGTTCACCGACGAGTCCTTCTCGATGTAGGTGTCGCTCGAGGGCATGTAGGCCTCGGGCTGGTAGTAGTCGTAGTAGCTCACGAAGTACTCGACCCGGTTGTCGGGGAAGAACTCGCGCAGCTCGTTGGCCAACTGCGCGGCCAACGACTTGTTGGGCGCGATCACGAGGGTTGGACGTTGGACCTTCTCGATGCTCCAGGCGATGGTGGCGCTCTTGCCGCTGCCGGTGATGCCCAGCAGGGTCTGGAAGTCGTCGCCGCGTTCGATCCCCGTGGCGATCGCCTCGATGGCCTCGGGCTGGTCGCCGGCGGGCTCGAAATCGGCCACGACGCGAAAGGGAACATGCGTGCGCTCGACCATGCCAGGAGCCTACCGACCGCCTATGACGGTTCTGGTGGGTCAGAGGGACTCGAGCCAGGCCCAGCAGGCGTCGAGCTGGGGTTCGAGGGCCACCAGGGGGCCGGAGTTGTCGATCACGAAATCGGCGTGCGCCAGCCGAGCCGATCGCGGCGCCTGGTTGGCGACACGGGCCCGGGCGTCGTCGGTGTCGAAGCCTCGGTGGTCGACCAGACGATGTATGGCCGTATCGGGATCGGCGTCGACCACGATGACCGCCGCCAGGTGGTCGTAGTGGGACTTCCGTTCGCCGTCGGAGTCGATGAGCAGCGGAATGTCGAAGATCACGATGGCGTCGGTGCCCGCCCGCGCGTCGCGGCGCCGCTGGATCTCGGCGCCGACCGCCGGATGCACGATGGCATTCAGGGCGGCCAGCTCGTCGGGGTCGGCGAACACGACCGACGCGATCGCAGCCCGGTCGAGTGTGCCGTCGCGGTGCACCACATCGGGGCCGAACCGATCGACGATCGCCTCGAACACCGGCTCACCGGGTGCCTGCATCTGTCGCACGATCGCATCGGCGTCGATCAAGACCGCGCCGCGCGCGACCAGACCCGCCGCAACCGTCGATTTCCCGCTTCCGATGCCTCCGGTGAGGCCTACTTCGAGCACCCCTGGACGCTACCCGAACACGTTGATGGGCCATCGGGCCGACGAACCACCGAGTCAATCGGGAAATCGACCTAAATATGGACCCGAAACGTGCCGATGAATGAGAGATCACCTCGCAAGACCTCGCAAGACCTCGCAAAGGAACGTGTCGGCATGACCCGTGTAGTGCTCGCAGATGACCAGACAATGGTGCGTCAGGCCCTCGCGCACGCATTGGCCGAGCGCAGCATCGACGTCGCCGCTCAACTGGCTGACGGCGAGGCATGTGTGCGCGCGGTGGCCGACCTCCAACCCGAGATCGCCATCATCGAGGCCCGCCTGCCGATCCTCAGCGGTATCGACACCTGCCGGCGGATCACCCACAACCAATCCAGCACGCGGGTCTTGATCCTCACGAACGAGCGCGAGACCTCGGTTCTCACCGGAGCGTTCCGCGCCGGCGCCACCGGCTACCTCTTGAAGTCGGCCAGCGTCGACGACCTCCTCGCCAGCCTCCAGCGCGTGCGGCGCGGCGAGACCGTGGTGTCGAAGGAGCTCAAGCCCGCACTTCTCGCCGAGGCACGAGGCCTCATGCACACCAACGGTTCACTCACCGACGACCACGGCATCGGCCACGGTGGAACGTCCTCGGTGGTCACCGCCACGACCACCCGCTCGATCTCGAAGCGCGAGACCGAGGTGCTCCAGCTCATCGCCGACGGCTGCTCCACCCCCGAGGTCGCCGAGCAGTTGTTCATCTCGCAGAAGACCGTGAAGAACCACCTCGCCTCGATCTACAGCAAGCTCGACGCCCGCGACCGCACGCAGGCCGTCCTCAAGGCCGTCCGCCTGGGTCTCATCGACCTGCGCTGACCTTCGCTCTCTCCACACCTGGACGCGAGGCACCCCGGCTCCACGAGCCGGGGTGTTACGCGTAACGTTTCGAACGGCGGGCGCTCAGGCGTCGGCTGACTCGGCCTTGTCGTCGGCGACCGCAACGACCTCGTCGGCACCGACCTCGTCGGCGACGACTTCGGCTTCGGCAACGACATCGTCGGCGACGACCTCGGCTCCGGCTTCGTCCGGCGCCTCGCTCGACTTGGCCTCTTCGTAGTACTCGGCCCAGGCCTCTTCGGCGTTGTAGTCGCCGCCGTCGGCGGTGCCGCCGATGTAGTTGCCCGAGTCGTCGAAGGCATGCTCGCCGAAATGCTCCTGGTACTCGGCGGCCACGATGCCACCCTCGGCCGCCTGCTTGATCGACAGGCTGATGCGACGGCGCTGGAGATCGAGGTCGATGATCTTGACCCACAGCTCTTCGCCGGGGGTGACGACCTGCTCGGGCAGCTCGACATGGTGCGCCGACATCTCCGAGATGTGGACCAGACCCTCGATGCTGTCGCCGACCTGGACGAAGGAGCCGAACGGCACCAGCTTGGTGACCCGGCCGTACACGAGCTCGCCGACCTGATGGGCCGAGGCGAACTCCTGCCACGGATCCTGCTGGGTGGCCTTCAGCGAGAGGCTGATCCGTTCGCGGTCGAGATCGACCTCGAGCACCTCGACATCGATCTCGTCGCCGACCTCGACCACGTCGCTCGGGTGGTCGACGTGCTTCCACGACAGCTCCGAGACGTGGACGAGACCGTCCATGCCGCCGAGGTCGACGAAGGCGCCGAAGTTGACCACCGACGACACCGTGCCCCGACGACGTTCGCCCGGCTTGAGGTTGTCGAGGAACTCTTCGCGCTGTTCCTTCTGGGTCTCCTCGAGCCACGCACGACGCGACAGGACGACGTTGTTGCGGTTCTTGTCGAGCTCGATGATCTTGGCCTCGATCTCACGGCCGACGTACGGCTGGAGATCGCGCACCCGCCGCAGCTCGACCAGGGAGGCGGGAAGGAAGCCGCGTAGGCCGATGTCGACGATGAGACCGCCCTTGACCACTTCGATGACCGGGCCCTTGACCATGCCCTCTTCTTCTTTGATCTGCTCGATGTTCCCCCAGGCCCGCTCGTACTGCGCGCGCTTCTTGGAGAGGACGAGACGGCCGTCCTTGTCCTCCTTCTGCAACACCAGAGCTTCGACCTTCTCGCCGAGGCTCACCACCTCGTTCGGGTCGATGTCGTTGCGGATGCTCAGCTCGCGATTGGGAATGACGCCTTCGGACTTGAAGCCGATGTCGAGGAGGACTTCGTCGAGATCGATCTTGACGACGGTTCCCTCGACCATCTGGCCGTCTTCGACCGAGACCATCGTGGCGTCGTAGGCCTCGTCGAGGGTCTGGCCACCGAGATCGCTGCCGATGATCTCACGAGGGGTGTAGGTGCCGTCGTCGTTGAACGTTCCCATGCCTTCGACGGCTCGGGTGGCGAGCGCCTGCGTCTCGGCGGGAGCGGGGTCAGCCGCCTCGTGCGCCTCGGCTTCGGAGGCTTCGGTTTCGGGCGGGGTGGTGATATCGGACACAGAGGAGCCTTTGGCGTCTACCTGGTCTCGACGCTGGCGGCGCCGCGATCAGGGGTCGGTGAATGTGGACTGGTACAGGTTAACGGAGTGGTGAGCCGGTGCCTCCGGCTCACCACTCCGCCCTTCTCGTCCGGCCGACCTAGGCCCAGCTTGCCCACAGCCAGGCAAGCCTCAGTGCCTTGATCGCCGCCGAGGTGTACCCGAAGCCCTGCAGGCGATCGCCGGTCGCCACGCCGAACCGCGCGAGCCTGATCAGCAGGGGTCGACCGCCGTCCTCTTCGGCCGCTTCGATGGCGCCGGTCGCAAGGCTTCGGTCGATCGAGTAGAGGTCGGACAGCCATGCGTCGACCACCTCGTCGTCGAGGCCACTGCGGTGCAGCTTCGACGCCGCCGTCGAGTGCAGCCTCAGTGCCTGGCTGCCCTTGGTGCTGAGCGTCTCGCCGTCGAGCCAGTACCGATCATCGAGCGTGCGGCGGAGGAGATGGGCCGCGCTCAGCGCATGCCGGTCGCCGTTCGCCCCGTCCTCGACCGCAGCGGCCAACGAGCTCAGATCGTCATGAAGGGTGGTTTCGACCGCCTCCATGTCGAGACCTACGAGGACCGGATCGTGGGCGGAAGACCGATAGGCGTCGGGCGAGAACGCCGCCGCCGGGTTCAGATCGCCACTGGGCTCGGTGGGGTCGATGATGTCGTCGTTGTAGTCGGTGAACCGCGGTTCGTCGGCGTTGATGTGCCAAACCGCCGCTCCGGCGACGTTGGCCAGCTGCGAATCGTTGGCCAGGGCGTGGTCGAGATACCCGGTGGCGCCCCGGAACACGTAGCTGTAACGGTCGTCGAAGGGAACGAACGCCTCGAGCAGATCGGTGTATCCGGCCGTTTCGAGCGTCGTGATCGGTGCCTCCTGCGCATAGGCGTTGAGGTCGCCGATGATCAGGACGTCGCCGTCGCTCTCGCCGGTGGGATCGGCCGCCAGCCAATCGGCGAGCGCCGCGGTGGCCTGGGTCCGAACACCATCGCAGTTGCCCGAACCGTTGCCGGTGTCGGGATCACCGGCGTCGTCGCACGGGCTGCCCCTGGACTCGAGATGATTCACCACGACGGTGAAGCGGTCACCGGTGGCGAGGTGCTCGAAGGCCTGGGCCAGCGCCGGGCGGTTCCTCGTGTCGTCGAATCGGGGGTCGATCGACGCGTCGAGAACGGCCGGCGCACCGACCGGTGCAATGGTGGCCGGCTGGTAGATGAAGGCCACCTTGACGGCATCGATGCCGATCGGGCCCGTGTCGATCGCGGCATGGCCGGGAAGGCCCGCCACCAGCGTGTCGAGCGCCGTGCCGTCGTTCTCGATCTCGATGAGCCCCACGACGTCAGCGTTCATCTCGACGATGGCCGAGGTGATCTTGTCCTGCTGGCGTTGCAGTTCGACCGCGCTGTCCGCTCCCCGGCAGTCCTGATCGCCGCCGGGGCCGCACTCCGGCGTGTCGTTGTCGGGCGTGTCGAAGAAGTCCGACACGTTGAAGCTGGCGACCGTGACGTCGCCTCCGGGGTCGGGAGCGGGTCCCCGCAGGTTGGCGTCGACGAACGGAACCTCACCGACCGGTCGCAGCCGGTACTCGGAGAAGGCCCAGTCGACGATCGCCGTCAGCCCGGTCACCGTGTCGCCGATTCGTCGGGTCCCCTCGCCATTGACGTACGGCGGGAGCTCGCCTGGCCCGTAGACCATCGATCCGTTGCTCAGGTCGTCGAGCACGATCCGCCCCGGTTCGAGCGAGTCGGGCACGAAGTCGCCGTCGAGATCCTCGCCGAGGCCGGGAGCCGGGGCGAACACGTGGGTCGGGCGGTACTGGCGTCCGTCGGCCGAGAGCACGATCTCACCGAAGCGGCCGAGGTCGAAGGTGTCGGTCACGGTCAGCGTCTGGGGGAACTCGGCCAGCATGCTCTCGAACGCCTCGAGGTCACGGGCGTCGGTGTCGGGCAGCGTGATCGAGGCGGGCGACGCGGTGCCGGCCGCACCGGGGCACATCTCGATCCGATCGGTCGGTGAGATCTCGGTGAGGTCGAAGAACTCGGTGACGGTGCCCTGCACCCGGACCACGTCGCCGATGACCACCGCCGCCGGCGACGCGCCGGTGAACACGGCGATTCCCTCGGAGGTCGCCGGGTCGGCGTCTTGTTGCGCGTCCTCCTCTTGCACGTACAGCAGCGAGAGCGTGCTCTGGAAGTCGGCGGTCACCACGCCCTCGATCACCACGCTCTGCCCGGCCAGAGGGCTCGCCGAGCCCGAGCCCTGCACCGCGGAGATGAGCGTGGCGGCGCCGTCGAGGCACTCGCCGAAGGGATCGACGATCGTCACGCAGGTGTTGAGCGCGCCCGGTGTCGGCGCGAACTGGGCGAATGTGCTGGTGATGCGGGCGCCGCCGGAGCCGTCGGGGCATCGCTGACTCGACTGATTGTCCTTGTCGCCGTTGGCATTCTCGTCGACTTGGGGCTGACCCGCCTCGAGCAGCACGAGCAGCTCGGGATCGTCGGCGTCGCTCGTGTCGTAGACGACGGCGTCGACCAGGTCGACACCGGTGACGGCCGAGCCGGTCGGGAACGACGCCGCATCGGCGGCGTAGACCGCAATGGCGTCGGCGCCGTTCTGGAGGCCGTTGCTCGCGAATTCGATGTCGGGCGACACGGCCGCGTTGCCGAGGAGGAAGTACCCGTCGGCATCGGTGCTGAACCCGTCGAGGTCGAAAGCGTTGTACGACAGATTGTCAGTGCCGTTGAAGAAGACCACCGCCAAGCCATCGAGGGGTGTGTTGCCCGCTCCTCCGTCGAACAGCTCGACGAACTCCGCCGCGTCGGTACTCGGCGTGTCGGAGTCGACTTCGTTGATCACCACATCGACGTTCGGCTCGACCACGCCGCAGGCATTGGCCGCGCCCGGCGTGTCGTCGCCGCCGACCGGGTCGAACAGACCGATCTGCCACGAGCCGTCGCACACGAAGGCGTGCCCGGGCACGAAGGAGCCGTCGGGGCCGACGACCGTGGCCGAGTAGTAGCGCTCGGTGCCGATCGAGTCCAGCGACTCGACGAGGGCGACGGAGTCGGTGATCTCGGTCCAACGTGTGACGTCGAGCGTGCCGTCGTCGTCGGTGTCGACATCGTCGCCGACGGCGCCGACGAACCCGCTCACGACGAGCATCGTGACGTTGTCGCCGTTCTCGAAGTTGAGGTTCACGGTCTGGCCGGCGGTGCCGAGGGTGAACGTCGACTCGGCGAGCACGATCAGGCCGTTGGCGTCCAGTACGTAGCCGTCGAGGGGTGTGACGTTCTCGATCACTCCACTACCGGCGAAAGCGGCGCCGTCACCGATGACCAGGAACGTGTAGCCGTCGAGGGCTGCTCCCGGCGTCCCTGCGAGCTCGACGTACTCGTCGACATCGCTACCCGGCTGATCGATTCGGACTTCGTTGATGACCACGTCGCCGGGCGCAGCCGAAGCGGCCGATGCGCCGACGACGGGCAGCAGCGAGCCGATCAGAGCGAGCGCACCGACGACACGGAATGGGGACAGGAGAGACATGACCACCTCTTTGGAGTGGAACGGGTCTGCTCTCGGTCCCAGCAGTCTGGCGTGTCGTGCCCAGACGGCCCGACATTCAGTACATCGGGTATTTACCCACTACTTCCCAAGGCCCAACCGGCCTTTTCGATTCGTTGGGACTACTTCGCGTCGGCCCAGGTGGGTCCGAAGCTCAGGTTCACCTCGAGGGGAACACGGAGATCGAAGGCCGCTCCCATCACGTCGGGGACCAGGGCGGCCATGACGTCGTGCTCGCCGGGGGTGACCTCGAGGATCACCTCGTCGTGCACCTGGAGGATCAGCCGACTGGCGCGACGGTGCTCGACCAGCGCCCGGTCGAGCTTCACCAGCGCCACCTTGAAGATGTCGGCGGCCAGGCCCTGGATACCCGCGTTCATGGCCTGGCGTTCGCCGGCCTGGCGGATGCGGAAGTTGCTCGACGACAGCTCGGGGATCTGACGGCGCCGCCCGAACAAGGTCTCGGTATAGCCACGCTCGCGGGCCAGCGCCACCGTGTCGTCCATGTACTGCTTCACGGCGGGAAACGCGTCGAAGTAGGCGTCGAGGATTTGCGCGGCCTCGTCGGTGGGGATGTTGAGCCGTTGGCCGAGACCGTAGGCCTCCATGCCGTAGGCCAGGCCGTAGGACACCATCTTCGCCTTGGAGCGCTGCTCGGTGTTCACCTCGGCGGGTTCGACCCCGAAAATCCTCGACGCGGTGGCGTTGTGGATGTCGTCGCCCGCCTCGAACGCCGCGATCAGGCCCGGATCCTCGGCCAGATGGGCGATACAGCGGAGCTCGATCTGGTTGTAGTCGGCCACCAGCAGCTCGTAGCCCTCGGCCGCGACGAACACCTTGCGGAAGGCCCGGCCGGTCTCGGACCGCACCGGGATGTTGTGCAGGTTCGGCGCATCGGAGCTTAGCCGCCCGGTTCGGGCGACGGTCTGGTTGAACGTGGCCCGAATGCGGTCGCCGGGTCCGACCTCGGCCAGAAGTCCCTCGCCGTACGTCGATCGGAGCTTCTCGACCTCGCGGTACTGCAGAAGGTGATCGACGATGGGATGGTCGTCGCGCATCTTCTCGAGCGTCTGCGCGTCGGTGCTGTAGCCGGTCTTGGTCTTCTTCTGCGGGGTGAGACCCAGCTCGTCGAACAGCACCTCGCGCAGCTGCTTGGTGGAGTTGACGTTGAAGTCGTGGCCGGCGTCGTCGACGATGGCCGCGCGCAAGTCCTCGGCCTTCGACCGCAATTCGTCGCGCAGCGCGGTGAGCTCGCCTACGTCGACGCCGACACCGACCATCTCCATCCGGGCGAGCACGGTGACCAGCGGGAGCTCGATCTCACGGTTCAGCTCGTCGAGCCCCTGGGCAACGAGGGCGGCCTCGAGCGGATCGACCAGGAAGGCAACGGCGAGCGCCTCTCGTGCCGCGACCTGAGAGCGAACCACCGGTTCGTCGCCGAGTGCGAGCTGGCCCGATGAGTCGCCGCCATCTTCGTCGTCGGGCAGGGCCTTGTGGGCATAGCGCCGCAGGAGGTCGGCCAACAGGTACCGGGCCTCGGCCGGGTCGAGGAGATAGGCCGCCAGCCTGGTGTCGATGGCCAGATCGGCCACCGGGATCTCGGCCGTGAGGAAGTGCCGTACGAGCGGTTTCACCCCGTGCCCGGCCAGGCGCCGCCCGCCCGGAGCCAGCACCGAGGCGAGCGCTGCGACCACGCCCTCGTCGGCGAGGAGCTCGGCCGAGAACCACGCCACCTCTCCCCCACTCGCCTCGGTGACCACCGCCAGGCCGTCGAGCAGCCGCTCGGCGTCGTCGGCCCACACGGCAGCCACGGCAAGAGGCCCTTCGGCAGCAGCGAGGCCTTCGAGCACGCCAATCGCTGCGGCCGGCGTGTCGATCTCGGTGGTCTCGGCCTCGATCACCTCGTCGCCGGGCCCGGCACCGACATCGGCTTCCCACGCCTCGGCCAGCCGGGCATGCAAGGTCTGGAACTCGAGGAAGTCGAACAGCTGGCGCACCGCCTCGGGATCGGGGGTCCCCCGCTCGAGCTCGATGTAGTCGAAATCGAGCTCGACGTCTCGCACGAGCACCATCAGCTCGTTGTTGAGCCGCACCGAAGCCTCGTTGGCCGCCAGGTTCTCGCGCAGCTTGGGTGTCTGGTCGTCGACGTGCTGGTAGATGCCGTCGATCCCGCCGTAGGTGTTCACCAGCTTGGCCGCCGTCTTCTCTCCGACACCAGGCACGCCGGGCAGGTTGTCGCTCTTGTCACCACGAAGAGCCGCGTACTGCACGTAATCCGACGGCTTGACGCCGGTCCGTTCGAAGATCCCGTCCTCGTCGTAGAACGCGTAGTCGCTGACGCCGCGCTTGTTGTAGAGCACCTTCACGTGGGGATCCTCGACGAGCTGATATGCGTCGCGATCGCCGGTGACCACGATGCAGTCGTCACCGTTGTCGCGGGCTCGCGTGGCGAGGGTCGCGATGATGTCGTCGGCCTCGACGCCGGCCTTCTCGATGATGGGGAGCTCGAGCACCTCGACCACCTGACGGACGAGCCCCATCTGCTGACGGAGGATGTCGGGCGTCTCCTTGCGGCCGGCCTTGTAGGTGTCGAGCCGCACATGGCGAAACGTCGGCTCGGGACGATCGAAGGCAACGGCGATGCGATCGGGCTGGTGATCGCGCACCAGGTTGATGAGCATCGACGTGAAGCCGAACACGGCGTTGGTGACCTGCCCCGACGCAGTGGCCAGGTCGGTGGGTAGCGCGAAGAAGGCGCGGTAGGTGAGCGAGTTCCCGTCGATGAGCATGAGCGTGGTCACGGTCGTGACCCTACGCGCGACAGCGGGTCACGCGACGACTCCGTAGCGCTCAGTCGGCGGCCGTCGCGTCGGGTGCCAGCGTGCCTTCGAGCACGTCGGCGGCGACCTCGCGCATGGACCGGCGATCGGCCATGGCCGTGGTCTGCACGAACCGGAACGCCTCGGCCTCGCTCATGCCGTGCTCGTCCATGAGGACACCCTTGGCTCGATCGATGAGCTTGCGGGCGTCGAGTCGCTCGCCGAGCTCGGCGGCCTCGCCGGCGAGGGCGAGCGTCTCGAGGAACCGGGCATGGGCGATCTCGACGGCCGGAATGAGATCGTGGCGCTGCCACGGCTTCACGAGGTAGCCGAGCGCACCGGCATCGGTGGCGCGAGCCACGAGATCGCGCTGGCTGTACGCCGTGAGGATGACGACACCCGCGAGACGCCGCTCGGTGAGGAGATCGGCGGCCTCGATCCCGTCGATACCCGGCATGCGGACATCGAGTATCACCAGGTCGGGTCGATGCTGTTCCACCAGCCCCAACACCTCGTCACCTCGACCGGTGCTGGCGACCACCTCGTAGCCCTCGTCGACGAGGCACTCGACCAGATCGAGCCGGATGATCGGCTCGTCCTCGGCCACGATCAGCCGCAGCGGACGGGTCGGTGTCGCGCTCCCGTCGCCCACGCTCATCTGCCCGTGAGTTGATCGAGAAGGTCGTCCTGTACCCGCTCGAGACGCTCGATGTCGGCGATCACGGCCCGTCGATGCTTCTGCATGGCCTGAGCATGACGGTCGGCCACCCGATGCTCCTTGTCGGCGACCGGGGTCTCCGACACCAGCGCGCGGATGCGGGCGTCGTCGGCCTCGGACGCGAGCTGCTCGAGCTGCTCGTCGGCGATGCGCAGGTCGTCGCGGAGGCGGTTCAGTCGATCGGTGAGATCGACGAGCCGGCGTTCGATCTGCGCACGTGCCATCCGGTGGAGTGTAGAGGACCGAACTCGGGCACCCTGGTGGCGTGCGCGACCGCAGCCAGCTCGTCACGATCGTCCTGGCAGCTTGTCTGTTGACGGCTGCCTGCGCGCGCACGTCCGCCGACAGCGCGAGCTGTGGCAATCCGATCCGGGAGGCGCTCGACCCCCAGTCGGGATTGCACCTGCTCGACCCCGAGACGATCGTCTACCTGAGCGACCCGCCGACCTCGGGACCGCACGTCGGCGTCGTGCCCCGAGGCGGCGCCGAGACCGACCCCCTGCCCCGCCCGATTCAGGTTGCACTCCTCGAAGCGGGTGGTGTCATGGTGCAGTACGGGCGCCTCGCCGACACCGATCGCGTCGCGCTCGAAGCCCTCGCGAGAGAGCTCGTGGTGGTAGCACCGTCGGATGATCTCGGGCCCGACGAGATCGTCGCCACCGCCTGGTTGCACAAGCTGACCTGTGGCGCCGTCGACGTCGACTCACTCCAGACCTTCGTCGACGACCACCTCGGCCGCTTCGCCGGCCACCCCTGACCTTGCCTGATCTCGCCGAATCTCGCCGGATCTCGCCGGATCTCGCCGAATCTCGCCGGATCTCGCCGAAATCGGTTTGCTGGGGCTCAAATCTGGGGCCCAGGAAACCAATTTCGGCCGTGGTGGGAGTGCCCGGGGCGGGACTTGAACCCGCACGATCCGAAGATCGGGGGATTTTGAGTCCCCTGCGTCTGCCAATTCCGCCACCCGGGCGGGCACCGACGCAAAAGCGTACCCTCGTGGCGTGCAACCCCGTCGACTGCTCGCCCGCCTCGTCCGATGGGCCGTATTCGCCGCAATCGTTGCGGCGGCACGTGAAGCGGCCATTCGTCACAACGACGCGAAGTACGGTGCCCACCGGCCATGACCGTCGCCCCAGCCGGCGATGAAACCTCTGGGCGGCTCCGGGGGTCTGAATCCCCACGCGCAAATCGCGCGCGCGCGAGGAGAACAACGACACGATGATCGCCTTCACGTTCCCCGGGCAGGGTTCACAGAAACCAGGCATGGGGGCGGCATGGGTCGACCATCCTTCGTGGGAGATCGTCGACGAGGCCTCACATGCCGCCGGTCGTGACCTCGGACAACTCCTCCTCGAAGCCGATGCCGACGCGCTCAAGGAGACCCGGAACTCGCAGCTGGCGACCTTCGTCGTGAGCCTCGTCGCCTTCGATGCGGTCACCCGCGTCGGTGTCGAGTCGAACGGGTATGCCGGTCACAGCCTCGGCGAGTACAGCGCGCTGACTGCGTCCGGTGTGGTCGAGTTCGACGACGCCGTCCGGCTGGTGACCGAGCGAGGTGAAGCCATGCAGAGCGCAGCCGACGAACGGCGCGGCACCATGGCCGCGGTGTTGGGCCTCGACGACGACAAGGTCGATGCTGCCTGCATGCGAGTTTCGGGCGAGGTGTGGGTCGCGAACTTCAATGCGCCCGGACAGGTCGTGATCGCCGGCGACCCCGATGCCATCACCGAGGCCTCCGAGGTGGCCATCGACCTCGGTGCCAAGAAGGTCATGCCCCTCGCGGTCGGAGGCGCGTTCCACACCCCTTTCATGGCATCGGCCCGCGATCGGCTGGCCAAGGCGCTCGACCGCGTCGAGTATCGGTCGCCCGATCAACCGGTGTACGCCAATGTCGACGCCTCGGCCCACGACGGAGCCCAGCACTGGGACGGGCTGCTCAACTCCCAGCTGTGCAGCCCGGTGCGGTGGCGTCAGACCATGCACAACATGGAGGAAGCCGGTTTCATCACCTTCGTCGAGCTCGGACCCGGTGCCGTACTCACCGGCATGGCCAAGCGAACCCTCACGCGGGCCCAGACGCTCAAGGTCAACACGCCCGCCGACGTCGACGCGCTACTCGAGTCGCTGGCCTCACCGCACGGCGGAGCGGCCACCGGCCACGATGGCGAGTCGCTCTACGCCACCGAGCGACTGGTGGTCACCCACTCGGCCGGGATCTTCCAGCCCGTCGCCGATCTCCCCATCGGCTCGGCCATCACGGCTGGACATCTCCTCGGTCACGTGGGCGACGACGAGGTCCGCTCGGCCTTCGACGGTGAGCTGATGGGATACCTGGCCGTCGCCGATGAGCGAGTCAAACCGCGTCAACCCGTGGCGTGGCTCCGATCCCTCGGCGACCCGTCGTGACCGGGGCCCGCATCACCGGCATCGGCACCTCACTGCCCGACAGGGTCGTCACCAACTTCGATCTCGAGCAGACCCTCGACACCTCCCACGACTGGATCGTCGAACGCACGGGGATCCACGAGCGCCACATCGGCGAATCGACCACCCAGCTCGGTCTCGAGGCCAGCCAGAAGGCCCTGGCCATGGCCGGTGTCGACCCGGTCGACCTCGATCTCATCGTGTTCGCCACCACGACCCCCGACAGCCTCTTCCCGATCGGCGGTTGCCTCGTTCAGGACGCACTCGGCGCCCACCGTTCCGGCGCCGTCGACCTCAACGCCGCCTGCTCGGGGTTCATGTACGCCCTGATCGCCGGCTACGGCTACATCGGGCGAGGCATCAGCAAGGTTCTCGTGGTCGGGGCCGAGACGCTCAGCCGCATCGTCGATTGGGACGACCGATCGACCGCCATCCTGTTCGGTGACGGTGCCGGGGCCGTCGTACTCGAGGCGACGACCGACGCCAACGACAGCCTTCTCGGCTGGCACACCGGCTCGAAGGGCTCGGCCGGCTCCATCCTGCGCTGCACCGACATGCGCGGGTTCATCGAGATGGAAGGCAAGGAGGTCTTCCGCCAGGCGGTGTTGGCCATCGAGGAAACCGTCGGAATCACGCTCGAACGGGCCGGTGTCGGCGTCGACGAGGTCGATGCTTTCGTCTTCCACCAGGCCAACGTCCGGATCATCGACGCCGCCTGCAAACGGATCGGCGCCGACCCCGCCAGGTCGATCAAGGTCATCCAGCACACCGGCAACACGTCCTCGGCGTCGATTCCGCTCACCATCGACGAGGGGCTCCGTACCGGCGCCATCGCCAACGGCGACACCGTGCTCATGGCCGGCTTCGGTGCCGGGATGACCTACGCCAGTGCCCTCCTACGATGGGGTCCATGACCGCCGACGCCGCTCCCGCCCGCGTCGCGCTCGTCACCGGAGGGTCCCGCGGCATCGGCGCCGCCTGTGCTCGTGCCCTCACCGATGCGGGGTACCGGGTGGCCGTCACCGCTCGAGGCGAGACACCCGCCGAACTCACCGCCAGCGGCGTGCTCGGCATCCGCTGCGACATCACCGACAGCGCCGCCGTCGAGGCTGCGTTCACCGAGATCGAGGAGAAGCTCGGTTCGGTCGACATCCTGGTCTCGAACGCCGGAATCACCCGCGACGGCCTCGTGCTCCGCATGTCCGACGACGACTTCGCCGCGGTGATCGACACCAATCTCACGGCTGGGTTCCGGGTGGCCAAGCGGGCGGTCAAGTCGATGATGCGGGGCCGCTTCGGACGCATCGTGTTCATCTCCTCGGTGGTCGGCTCGATCGGCCAAGCAGGTCAGGCCAACTACGCGGCGTCCAAGGCCGGCCTGGTGGGTCTCAGCCGTTCGCTCGCCAAGGAGTTCGCGTCCCGTGGCGTCACCGTGAACGTCGTCGCCCCCGGCCCGATCAGCACCGACATGCTCGGCGAGCTCACCGACAAACAGCGAGCAGCCATCACCGACTCCGTTCCGCTCGGACGCACCGGCACCCCCGAGGAGATCGCAGCCACCGTCGTCTTCCTGGCCTCCGACGGTGCCGCCTACATCACCGGCGCCGTCATTCCGGTCGACGGCGGGCTCGGCATGGCAGGCTGACGCCCGTACATTCATTGCCGTACCATTCGCAAACCCACGAACCCGAACACGGAGTACCCCACCATGAGCGATGAGCTCTTCACCCGTTTCCAGACGTGCGCCGTCGAAGTCCTCTCGGTCGATGCATCCCAGGTCACCAAGGAAGCCAACTTCGCCGACGATCTCGACGCCGACAGTCTCGATCTCGTCGAGCTGGTCATGGCCCTCGAAGAGGAATTCGATGTGAGCGTCGAAGAGGAAGAGCTCGAGGGCATCGAGACCATCGGGGCTGCCTACGACCTCATCACCTCGAAGCTGGCATGACCCGCCGTCGCGTCGCCGTCACCGGCATCGGCGTCGTTGCGTCGTGCGGCATCGGGGCCGAGGCGTTCTGGGAGGGCCTGCATCGCCCGCAGACGCCCGGCAGCGACCGTTCGGTGCTCGACTTCGACCCATCGCTGTACTTCGACAGCCCGAAGGAGTCGCGACGCGCCGACCCGTTCCAGCAGTTCGCCCTGGCGGCGGCGGGCGAGGCCATCGACCAGAGCGGCGCCCTCACCGCCGATCCGGCTCGCATCGGCTCGCTCGTCGCCACCGGCATCGGTGGCCTGCGATCGCTCGAGGAGCAGGTTCTGGTCTTCCACACGAAGGGGCCGCGGCGGGTGTCGCCGTTTCTCGTCCCGATGATGATGGGCAACGCCGGCGCAGCGTCCATCTCGATGCGCTACGGCTTCCAGGGTCCGTGCGAGACCACCGTCACTGCCTGCGCGGCGGGCACCCACGCCATCGGCAACGCGGCCGACCTCATCCGCTGGGGCCGGGCCGATGCCGTCATCACCGGGGGCTCCGAAGCGGCCAACACCCCCGTCGGGCAGGCGGGTTTCCGAAACATGACCGCCCTGTCGAACAGCGGCATCTCGCGCCCATTCGACGTCGACCGCGACGGCTTCGTCCAAGCCGAGGCCGCGGGAATCCTCGTGCTCGAGGAGCTGGAGCTGGCTCGTGAACGCGGGGCCACGATCCTCGCGGAGATCCTCGGTTCGGCCAACACCGCCGATGCGTACCACATCACTGCTCCCTCCCCTGGGGGCTCGGGCGCCATCCGGTGTATGGAGGTCGCGCTCGACGACGCCGGCCTGACCGCCGCCGACGTCGCCTACATCAACGCCCACGGCACGTCGACACCGCTCAACGACGCATCCGAGGCCGAGGCGATCGCCAAGGTGTTCGGTACCCCTGGGCCGCCGGTCACCTCCACCAAGGGCGTCACGGGCCATGCCCTGGGCGCAGCCGGTGCCATCGAGGCGGTCGCAGTGGTGTTGTCGATGCAGCACCATCAGATCCCGCCGACCGACGGTCACGTCACGATGGACCCCGAGCTGCCCGCCATCAACCTGGTCGTGGGCGAGCCCCTCGACTGGGAACCGGGTCCGAGCCTGTCGAACTCCTTCGGCTTCGGCGGCCACAACGGCACGCTGGTCATCGGCCCGCCTCCGACCGACTGACACCAGCCGACCGGATTCCGACCCGTCAGAGGTCGACGAGCACGAACATCAGCTCGCAGGAACACGCGAGCTCGCCGTTCACCGACGCCCGCCCCGACGCCTTGCCGGCGCGTGCCGACATCCGCCCGACGTCGATCCGCAGGTCGAGACGATCGCCCGGGAGCACCTGACGGCGAAACCGAGCCTTGTCGAGACCGCCGAAGAGCGCAAGCTTCCCCACCATCTGCGCATGGAGCAGCACCGAATACGCACCGAGCTGGGCGATCGACTCGCACTGGAGGACCCCGGGCAGCGTCGGACGGCCGGGAAAGTGGCCGGCGAAGAAGGCTTCGTCGCCCGTGAGCTGCCAGTACCCCTCGGCGGCCACGCCCGGATCGAGCATGGTGACCTCGTCGAGGAACAGAAACGGCTCTCGATGCGGGAGCACCTCGGTCGGATGGGGGAACGCGGTCATTCCGGCGACCCTACCCCGGACGCGACTCGGGGGCCGCAGGTGGCGGCCCCCGGGATCGCGATCGGTCGAAGCTGGTTCAGGCGCTCTTGGCGGCGTTCTTCAGCTTGGCTCCGGCGCTCATCTTGATGCCCTTGCTGGCGGCAATGTGGATCGACTCGCCGGTCTGGGGGTTGCGGCCCATACGGGCGGCGCGATTGGTGCGCTCGACGGAGAAATACCCCGAAACGCTGATCTTGCCACCACCCTTGGCCACCACATCCTCCATGACGTCGCACAGCGCGCTGACGGCTGCGTCGGCATCGGTCTTCGAGATGTCGGCGCGCTCAGCGATTGCTGCTACGAGTTCGCTCTTGTTCATGCTGTTTCTCCTTGGTAACGCCAGATGGCTATCGACTGGTCCCCACACTTCCACCGTGGGACGGTGGAAATTACATCCGTGTGATGCGTAGTGAAAATAGCCCGAAAAGCAACGTTTTGCGCGCATGGGCGCCAGATTGTGCCGCGTCGGTCAACCGATCGCGTTGATCAGGTGGGTGGCGGCGTTGTCGAAATAACCGAGCATGGCCTCCTCGACCTCCTCGGGGAGCCCACCGGAACGCACCGCAGCCGCCATGTGCGAGTACCAGGCGTCACGCTCCGCCTTTCGAATCGGGAAGGGCATATGACGCATCCGCAGCCGAGGATGACCTCGTTCGTCGCTGTAGGTCGTGGGCCCGCCCCAGTACTGGGCGAGAAACAGGGCGAGGTGCCGTTTCGAGTGGGTGAGATCGTCGGGATACATGGGCCGCAGCCGGGCATCACCCTCGACGCCGTCGTAGAACCGCTCGACCAGGGCGTCGAACCACGGCTGACCACCGACGAGATCGAACACGGAGCCGGCGGATTCCACGGGTGCCGAGGGTATCCGGCGGTCGACTCGACGGTGTCGGGGCCCCGGCGTCAGCGCACGTAGCGGCGATCGCGCACGAACTGCTCGAGGCGATCGACCATCTCGGGGTCGTCGCCGTACCTGGCCAAGGTCTCCTTCATCGCCCGGCCAGTGGCGACGGCCTCGGTGCAGTCGGGGCACTCGTCGAGGTGACGGTTCACCAGCGACCGGAACGATGCGGTGATCTCGTCGTCGACGATGGGGTCGACCCGACGGCTGGTGCGGAGGTGGCGGAGGTAGCGCACGTACTCGGAACTCCGCAGCACGGAGAGCCATTCCCGGTGTTCTGCGGTCCCTTCACCAACGTGGATACGATCGGCGCACTGTGACCGACCAGCCGCGGCGAGAACCCAGCTCCGACGAGGCCTTCCAGCAGTACGTGGTGCCCGAGCTCGACGTGCTCTTCCGTGTCGCCATGTCGATCACCCGGAACCGCGCCGACGCAGAAGACGTCGTACAGGACACGCTCCTTCGGGCCTACCGGGCCATCGACCGCTTCGACGGCCGCCACCCGCGAGCCTGGCTGCTCACGATCCTGCGCAACGCCCAGATCAACCGCGTCCGCCGCAAGCGGCCCGAGTTGCTCCGCGATCCCGACACCACCATGGAGCGGCTGGCCGACACCTCCAACGACGGGCGAGGCGTCGAGGACGAGGTCGTCGACTCGACCTTCGATGCCGCAGTCGAAGCCGCCTACGATCGCCTGCCCGAGAAGTTCCGGCGGGTCATCGAGCTGGTCGACCTCGGCGGCCTCTCCTACCAGGAGAGCGCCGACATCCTGGGCGTTCCTGTGGGAACGATCATGAGTCGGCTCCACCGGGCACGCGGTCGCATGCGCAGCGACATCGAGGCCGCTGGCATCACCGGCGTCCACGGCCGATCGGACTGACTCGGCCTAGTCACCTCGACGGGCCGGGCGGGCCCGACGACCCTCGATCTCGACGAACAGCTGGGCCATGGCCTTCTGGATGGCGACCGACCACGTCGGATAGGCGTGGACCGTCTGGGCAAGGCGGCCGGCGAACATCTTGGTCCGAAGGGCAAGGGTGGGTTCGTGGATCATCTCGCCGGCCCGATCGCCCACGATCGTTGCACCGACCACCCTCCCGCCGGCGGCATTCCCGAACACCGCACGCGGGGCAACGATGATCTTCACGAATCCCTCGATCCGGCCCGCGGTGACGGCGCGATCGTTCTCCCCCATCGGCAGCTCCACCACGCGCGCCCCGCGGGGCGCCTCACTCTCGATCACTCCGACGTGAGCCACCTCGGGACTCGTGAAGGTGACCCATGGGATGGCGAGGGGATCGAATCGATGACGCCCGAATCGTCGAGTGATGTTCCACCCGGCGAGACGTCCCATTTCGTCGGCCGCGTGGGTGAAGGGCAGCTTCGATGTGACGTCACCCACCGCCCACACATGCGGCACCGACGTCGCCAGCCGGTCGTTGGTGGCGATGTGACCTCGCGCCTCGACCTCGACGCCGGCCACCTCCAGGCCGAGATCCATGGTGTTCGGCACCCGTCCGGTGGCCACCAGGACGTTCGAGAAGGTGAGGGCTTCGTCGCCCGCAGTGATGGCCACGCCCGCGCCGGATCGGGTGGCGGCCGAGACCGCTGCACCTGTGCGCACGTGCACTCCGTCGGCGGTCAGCGCCGCCTCGACGACCGCCGATGCCTCGGGTTCCTCTCGAACGAGGAGCCGATCGGTCATCTCGTAGAGGGTCACCGCCACGCCGAGGCGGGCCATCGCCTGCGCCATCTCACAACCGATCGGGCCGCCGCCCAGGATCGCGAGCGAGTCGGGTCGACGATCGAGATCCCAGAGGGTCTCGCTGGTGAGGGGATCGACACCGGCCAGTCCCTCGACCGGGGGCAGCCCGGGTCGAGCGCCGGTCGCGACCACGATGTCACCGGCGTCGATGCGGCGCGAATTCACCATCACGGCGCCCCCGCCGGCGAGACGACCGCGGCCCTCGATCACCTCGATGCCCTCACGGCGGAGAACGGTGGCCGACTCGGTGGCGGCGATGTGGGCGACGACGTCTCGAACCGCAGCCATGGCTTCGTCGAAGTCTGCTCCGCTGGCCGCAGACTCGAGGAGCGTCTTCGACGGGACGCATCCGGTGAAGGTGCAGTCGCCCCCGATGGGACCGTCGGTGACCACGGCAACCGAGCGACCGGCCCAGTTCGCGGTCCGCGCGGCACTCAGCCCACCTGCGCCACCACCGATCACCACGACGTCGTACTCAGCCATGCAGGAACACCTCCCTAGTGGATGGTCCGGACACCGAACCAACCGAGGTTCACCATCACCAGACCGAGCACGAACTGGCGGATCTCCTTCGGCTGACGCCAGACGGCGGCAATGGCGACCACCCAGACGACACCCATGACCGCCCATTGGATGAACACCACCCGGTCGGTCTTGGGCAACAGCAGATCGAGGAAGAAGTCGCTCACGGGCCGTGAACCCTGCTCGCCGGGGATCGATTCCGTCGGGAGCGGGGCTCAGGCGTCGAGCGCGGCGCGAACAGCACCGATGAACTCCCCGACACCGGTGGGACCCTCGCCGTCGAGCAGGCGCTGGACCACGGCGGACCCCACGACCACCCCATCGGCCACCGTGGACACCTCGGCCGCCTGAAGGGGAGTGCTCACGCCCACCCCGACCAGCACCGGCTTGTCGGTGATGGCCTTCAGCCGACCGGCGATCTCCAGGGAGCTCGCCGCCAGGTGATCACGAACCCCGGTGACGCCCAGGAGGCCCACGGCGTACACGAACCCACGGGCTCGGGCCACGATGCGAGCGAGGCGGTCGTCGTCGGCGGTGGGCGCGGCCAACATGATGGTCTCGACACCGACCCGGTCGGCCACGTCACACCACGGCTCACTTTCTTCGAGGGGCACGTCGGGCAGGATCGCCCCGGCGACACCGCTGTCGACTGCCGTCGACGCGAACCGCTCGAGACCCATGTGGTGGGCGATGTTGTAGTACGTCATCACCGCGAGCGGAACGCCGACATCGACATGACGCAGCTGGGCGAAGACCGACACCGGCGTGGTGCCGGCCCGCAGCGCCAGATCGCTGGCCGCTTGGATCGTCGGACCGTCCATGACCGGGTCGGAGAACGGAATCCCGATCTCCACCGCATCGGCGCCCGCGTCGACGGCGGCCCGGACCGCGTCGAGCCAGTCGTCGCCCAGACCACCGGTGATGTAGGGAACGACGACCTTCCGGTCGGCGCTGCGAGCCGAGCGCAACGCCGTTTCGAAGGCTCCGATCACCCCAGTATCCCCATCATCTGGCCGACGTCCTTGTCGCCGCGACCCGACAAGTTCAACAAGACGAGCGTTCCGGCGAGCTCACCACGCGCCCGCGAGATCCACGCCAGAGCATGCGCCGGTTCGAGCGCGGGAATGATGCCCTCGGTGCGACTCAGGAGCTGGAACGCCTCGATGACCTCGGCGTCGGTGACGGTCTCGTAGCGAGCTCGCCCGATGGCCGCCAGATGGGAGTGTTCCGGTCCGACGCCCGGATAGTCGAGTCCGGCCGAGATCGACTCGGCCTCGAGCACCTGACCGTGCTCGTCCTGCATGAGGAACGAACGCGATCCGTGCACCACGCCCGGAACCGCGCGGGTCACGGCGGCTCCTCCCGCCGGCTCGACGCCGACGAGCTGGGCGTCGGTATCGGCGAACCCGGAGAAGATGCCGGCCGCGTTCGAGCCACCACCCACGCAGGCTGCGACCACGTCGGGCAGGCGACCGAGGCGGCTGAGGCACTGCGTGCGGGCTTCGTCACCGATCACGCGCTGGAACTCGCGGACCATCCACGGATACGGATGCGGTCCCATGACCGAGCCGAGGCAGTAGTGGGTGTCCTCCACCACGGCCACCCAGTGGCGCATGGCCTCGTTGACCGCGTCCTTCAGCGTTCGGCTGCCGCTCGCCGCCGCGGTGACCTCGGCGCCGAGCAGACGCATCCGGAAGACGTTCAGCTCCTGACGGGCCATGTCGACCTCGCCCATGTACACGATGCACTCCATGCCCATGAGCGCGGCCGCCGTGGCCGTGGCGACGCCATGCTGGCCGGCGCCCGTCTCGGCGACCAGTCGGGTCTTGCCCATGCGCCGGGCCAACAGCGCCTGACCCAGGACGTTGTTGATCTTGTGGCTCCCGGTGTGGTTGAGATCCTCGCGCTTCAACACCACCTCGACGCCCAGCTCCTCGCTCAGCCGGTCGCAGGTGGTCAGCGGTGAAGGGCGACCGGCGTAATGCGTGAGCAGGTCGTCGAGCTCGGCGCGAAAGATCGGGTCGTTCCACGCGTCGCGAAACGCGGCCTCCAGCTCGAAGAGGGCGGGCATGAGCGTCTCGGGGACGAACCGGCCACCGAAGTCGCCGAACCAGCCACGGGTGGTCGGGTCGGTCATTGCCATGGTCAGCCGTCCTCTTGCCAGTCGTATGGGGCGTCGCGGTCGAGCGGTTGTTCGCCGCCGACGGGCCCAACCGCCCGGGCGGGTTCGACCGAGCGCGCCTGGGCGATGAAGGCACGGACGAGGCGAGCATCCTTTCGACCCGGAGCCGACTCGACCCCGCTGGACACGTCGACGCCCCATGGTCGGACCTTGCGGATGGCGGCCGCGACGTTGCCGGCATCGAGACCACCGGCCAGGATCATGCGCTTCAGCCGCTGGGGCGCACCCTCGGCGAGCGACCAGTCGAACACTCGCCCCGACCCGGGGCTCGCAGAATCGACCAGCACGGCATCGGCGGCATACTCGGCGGCGTGATCGAGCGGGCCGCTCCCCGCGGCGAAGGCCTTGATGACGAAGGGCACGTGCTCGCGCACGCGGGCGACATCGTCGATCGATTCGTGGCCGTGCAGTTGAGCGGCCCGCAGACCCGACTTGTTGACGAGCTCGACCACTCGTACCGGTGACTCGTCGCGGAATACGCCGACGGTGAGCACTTCCGGCGGCAGCCGCTTGGCGATGTCACCGGCGCGAACCGGTGCGATCTGGCGGGCGGAGGGGGCGAACACGAATCCGACGGCGTCGGCGCCCATGGCGACGGCAAGCAGCGCATCTTCTTCGGAGGTGATGCCGCAGATCTTGACGAACACATGTGCACGATACTGGGAACGCCCGGAGGTGCCGGTACCGATCAGGCCGAGCGGAGGTGCCGGGTCGCCGTTTCGGGATCGCCCGAGGTGACCAGCGACTCCCCGACCAGCACGGCGTGGTAGCCGGCGGCGTGGAGCGCCGCCGCATCGTCGTGGCTGCGGACGCCCGACTCGGCCACCCGCACCACTCCCGGTGGCATGAGAGGAGCCATCCGCACCGCGCGCTGCTGATCGACCTCGAAGGTCACCAGATCGCGCTGGTTCACACCGACGAGCGTCGCACCGACCGCCACCGCGCGGGCGAGCTCGGCCTCGTCGTGGATCTCCACCAGCGCATCGAGCCCGACCGCCAGCGCCAACCGGTGGAGCTCGAGAAGTTCGGCGTCGGCGAGCGCAGCGGCGATCAACAAGACGGCGTCGGCTCCCATCAGGCGCGCATCGAGCACGTCGCGGCGGTCGACGGTGAAGTCCTTGCGGAGCACCGGCAGGGTGACGGCCGCGCGCGCCGCCTGCAGGTCCGCCGACGAGCCTCCGAAGTGCGGCTCGTCGGTGAGGACCGACAGGCACGACGCACCACCGCTTTCGTACGCACGGGCCAGGACCGCAGGGTCGAGATCGCTGACCAGCACACCCTTGCTCGGTGACCGCCGCTTGACCTCGGCGATCACGGCCAACCCGGCGGTCTCGGCCAGTCGGCGACCGAACCCCCTTGCCGGCTCCATCGCAGTCGCCTGGGCGAGCAGATTCTCGACCGGACGGGTGTCGGCCGCGGCCCGGTGCCGGTGATGATCGAGGATGCGATCGAGGTAGGTGGCCACGGATCGAAGCTACCGGGGGACCTCAGTCGAGCCTCGGGTCACGGTGACTGCGAGCGAGCGCCACCAGGGGCACGATCACGAAGCCGACCACCCCGAGACACGCCGCCACCGCGCTGGCGGCGATCAGAACCTTGGCGTTCAGGAGCAGGGCGCCGCCCAGCAGCACGGCCGCGAACAGGATCAGGAGCAGCGGTGCCATGGCCAGCAGTGGCGGAAGGCTGCGCGAGCCCTCGATGGGCGTGTCGTCGAAGTCGATGATCTCGAAGTCGGGTCCGTCGTCGTAGGGGTGCCACGCGTCGTGGGCGCTCCCGGCCGCGGCGCCTCGGCCGCTCCGTGGCGTGGTCCCGCTCATGGTGGTGTCGTAGCGTCGGCGGCGACCGGTGTCGCCGAGCACGCGCCACGCCTCGTTCACCTTCTGCATGGTCGATTCGGCCGCTCGACGCCGACCGGCCGACTCGTTCACGTGGTAGTCGGGATGATGAACGCGAGCCAGTGCAAGGTACGCCTGACGCAGTTCGCGCACCGAGGCATCGGGACGACAGCCGAGCGTGTCGTAGTGCGTGTGGCGCGTGGTCACTGCCCCGAATGCTACGGGACCAGCTCGACCGAAGCTCGCTCCTCGCCGTCGTTCACGTCGGCCCGACCGGGAACCTCGACCGCCCGCTTCACGTAGGCCAGGGCAATCGGCTCGGTGGCCGATGCCGAGGTGATGACGCCGGCTGCCTCACCGGCGACGGTGAGGCGATCGCCCACGGCCAGTCGGACGGGCGGGTCGGCCACGACTCGTACGAGACGGGTCGGGGTGTTGCTGCCGCGGCTGTCGATGCGGGCCACGAGCTCCTGGCCCGTGTAGCAGCCCTTGGTGAAGCTCACCGACTCCTCGACGATGCCGGAGGCGGCCGGGATGGTCGACGAGTCGAGCTCGGCGCCCATCGCCGGCCAGCGCGCTGCGATGCGCAGCGTTTCGTACTGGTGGGCGTCGATCGATGCCTCACCGACCACATCGGGGCCGACCACGTCGGTGGCCTCTATCCCGGTCCAGCCGGCGGGAGCAACGATCGGAGCGTCGGCCGCGATGGCGGCTGCCCCCGGACCCCGCCACGCGATGCCGGGCCACGTCTGGAGCGTGAGCTCGCACTTGGTGCGGAGCTTGAACCGGGTGAGGCGGGTGACGACGGCCTCGCCCCACCCCGAATCGACGTCGAGCAGGAATCGATCGTCGGCCGACCGCGTGACCCGCAACAACGCGACGATCTTGCCCTGCGGTTCGAGCAGCAGCGACCATGCCGAATCGCCGACGACAAGCCCGGTGATGTCCTGGCTCAGCTGACCGTGCAGGTACCCAGCCGTCTCCGGGCCTTCGGCGATCACGACATCGCGCACGATGGCAGCACTCTGGAGCTCGGTCATCGTGCGCCACCTTCCGTGCGGCTCGCCGTCATGGCTCGGGCGGCCGCCACCGCGGACAGCAGCGCCCTGGCCTTGTTGTGACACTCGTCGTGCTCGTGCTCGGGCACGCTGTCGGCGACGATTCCCGCACCGGCCTGGACCGAGGCCGTCGTGCCGTTCACGACCATCGTGCGGATGGCGATGGCGGTGTCGATGTTTCCCGAGAAGTCGAGGTAACCGACGACCCCGGCATAGGGACCACGTTTGACCGGTTCGAGCTCGTCGATGATCTGCATGGCCCGCACCTTCGGGGCGCCCGAGACCGTCCCGGCCGGCAGAGTGGCCCGCAGCACGTCGATGGGCGACTTGTCGGCCCGCAGCCGGCCCGACACCTGTGATGTCATGTGCATCACGTGGCTGTAGCGCTCGAGGGTCATCAGTTCGTCGACGGTGACCGAGCCGAACTCGACCACCCGGCCGACGTCGTTGCGGGCGAGATCGACGAGCATGACGTGTTCGGCCCGTTCCTTGGGGTGCTCGACCAGCTCGGCACCGAGCCGGCGGTCCTCCTCGTCGGTCGCGCCGCGGCGGCGGGTTCCTGCGATGGGACGGGAGATGACCCGGTGGTCGAGCAGCTGCACCATGGGCTCGGGCGAGGAGCCGACGAGGGTGACCTCGGGATGCCGATGGAAGTACATGTACGGGCTGGGGTTCACCTGGCGCAACACTCGGTACAGGTCGAAGGGCTCGGCTTCGAGCTCGAAATCCATACGCTGGGCGAGCACGACCTGGAAGATGTCGCCGGCCCGGATGTACTCCTTGGCCGCCTCGACCGCACCGCAGTACTGATCGTGTGACATCGACGAAGTGACATCGGGCAACGGGTCATCGGGCGAGGGCGGCTCGAGGAAGGGCTCGGCGATGGGACGGGCACCGTCGGCGGCGAGCTCCTCGAGACGAAGGAGCGCCTCGTCGTAGAGCGATTCGAGCTGGGCCGGTGATGCCCCTGGCGGAATGACGACGTTGTCGATGAGGCTGACGCGTTGGCGCCAGTGATCGAAGACCGCGAGCTGCCCGATCACCGAGAGAACAGCGTCGGGCAGGCCCTGATCGTCGCGGGGCACGTCGGGCAGGTGCTCGACCTCGCGTACGACGTCGTATCCGAGGTACCCCATGAGCCCGCCGTGCAGGGGTGGGAGCTCGGCCAACGCGGGTGATCGATAGTGCTCGAGCATCGACTCGAGCGCCCGGAGGATTCCCTGGTCGAGGGGCACGTCGGGGTGCAGCTCGCCATCGAGGGCGACGGTGGCACCTCTCGCCGTCAACGTGGCCAGGGGGTTGCGGCCGATGAAGGAGAACCGACTCCAGCGCTCACCGTTCTCCACGGACTCGAGGAGGAACCCGGCATCGTCGCCCACGATCCGAGCGAAGGCGGCAACCGGGGTCGTGAGATCGGCTACGAGATCGCGCCACACCGGCACCACGGTGTGGTCGGCCGCGAGGGCGCGGAAGTCGTCGCGAGTCGGTTGCGGCACGGTGACCTACAGGTAGAGACCGGTACCGGCCTCTTCGAGTCGTTCGGCCGCTACGGCGTGGACGTCTCGTTCGCGCAGGATGATGAACTCCTCGCCGCGGACCTCGACCTCGTAGCGATCCTCGGGATTGAACAGCACGCGATCGCCGACCTCCATGGTGCGCACGTTCGGACCGGCGGCCACGACCTCGGCCCACGCCAGGCGCTTGCTCACCTGCGCCGTCGCCGGGATGAGGATTCCACCCGCCGAGTGACGTTCACCCTCGCTGTCGCCGAGGCGCACCAGGACGCGATCGTTCAGCATCTTGATGGGCAGCTTGTCGTCGCTCACGAATCGAACCGTACCGGCTCGTCGTCCACGGGCCGCACGGTGATGCCCCGCGCGGCCAGGTGGCGCTTGGCGTCGGCAACGGTGTGCTCGCGGAAGTGGAAGATCGACGCCGCGAGCACGGCATCGGCGTGGCCCTCCGTGACCCCCTGGGCGAGATGGTCGAGAGTGCCCACGCCTCCCGAGGCGATGATCGGGATATTGGTCGCCGCGCTGATGGCACGGGTGAGCTCGGTGTCGAAGCCGTCGCGGGTGCCATCGCGATCCATCGACGTCAGCAGGATCTCTCCGGCGCCGAGCCGTTCGACGCGTTGCGCCCACTCGACGGCATCGAAGCCCGTCGGGGTCCGGCCTCCGTGGGTGAAGACCTCGAACCGACCATCAGCGGTGCGCCGAGCGTCGATCGCCACGGTGGCGCACTGCGAGCCGAACTCGGCCGCGATCTCGGCCACCAGCTCGGGACGCTCGACGGCCGCCGTGTTCACCGAAACCTTGTCGGCGCCGGCTCGGAGCAGCCGCCGGGCGTCGTCGACGGTGCGAATGCCGCCGCCGATCGTGAAGGGGATGAAGACCTCTTCGGCGGTGCGCCGCACCACGTCGATGATCGTGTCGCGGCGATCCGACGAGGCGGTGATGTCGAGGAAGACCAGCTCGTCGGCGCCCTCAGCGTCGTACCGGGCGGCGAGCTCGACGGGATCGCCGGCGTCGACGAGATCGACGAAGTTGACGCCCTTCACCACCCGGCCCTCATCGACGTCGAGGCAGGGAATCACGCGAATGGCCCGGACGGTCACGACCCTGCGCTCCCGGCACGAAGATCGCGAAGCGTCTGCACGGCCTGGCCCACGGTGAAGGCCCCGTCGTAGATCGCGCGCCCCGCGATCACCCCGGCCAGTAGCCGCCCACCAACGTCGAGATCGGCCAGCGCCACCAGATCGGCCAGCGAGCCGACGCCACCGCTCGCGACGACGGGGATCTCCGTCTGGCCCAACAGCACCCGCAGGCCGTCGATGTCGGGTCCGGCGAGGGTCCCGTCGCGGTCGATCTCGGTGACGATGACTGCCTCGACTCCGGCATCGGCGAAGTCGTTGGCCACCTCAGCCACTCGACGCCCGCTGCTCTGCACCCAGCCTCGGATGGCCACCTCCCCCTGCCTACCGTCGAGGCCCACGGCGACCCGACCTCCGGCGGTGACGATCTCGCGCACCAGTTGCGGCTGTTCGAGGGCGGCAGTTCCGATGACCACACGGTCGACACCGGCCTCGAACAGTGCATCGGCCGCGGCCCGAGAGCGAACGCCTCCACCGACCTGCACCGGCACCTCGACCGCACCGGCGATGGCGGCGATGACGTCGCGGTTCGTCGGCTCACCGGTGCGGGCCGCGTCGAGGTCGACCACGTGTATCCAGGGCGCACCCTCGCCGGCGAAGGTGAGGGCCTGGGCTACCGGATCGTCGCTGTACACGGTCTCGGCGTCGAAGTCGCCCTGGTAGAGGCGAACGCACTGCCCGCCACGGAGATCGATCGCCGGGTAGAGGTGGAAGGTCACGCCGGCGCCCTGGTGAGATTGGTGACGAAGTTCCCGAGCAACGCCAGGCCGTTGACTCCCGACTTCTCGGGATGGAACTGGGTGGCGAAGACGTTTCGGCGCTCGACAGCAGCAGTGATGTCGCCGCCGTACTCGCACACGGCGACCACGTCGTCGGTGACCTCGGCGGCATAGGAGTGCACGAAGTACATCCAGGCGCCGTCGAGGCCGGCGAGGATCGGAGTGTCGCGCACGACGCGAAGCGGGCTCCATTGCATCTGGGGTCGACGCACCGTGTCGGGCAGAAGACGGATGTGCCCTGGCAAGACGCCGAGGCCCGGGACCCCTGTGTTCTCGTCGGATCCCTCGTACAGCATCTGCATTCCGACACAGATGCCGAGGAACGGCCGGCCCGACTCGATCGACTCGAGGGCGGCGTCGGCCAGACCGCTCCCGTGCAATGCATCCATGCACGCGGCAAATGCGCCGACACCGGGCATCACCACCGCGTCGGCCTCCGCGATGAGACTGCGGTCGGCGGTGAGGCGCGCGTCGGCGCCGGCCCGCTGGAGCCCCTTCTCGGCCGACCGGAGGTTCCCGATGCCGTAGTCGAGCACCGCGACGAGCGGGCGGTCGCCGGTCACAGCGTGCCTTTGGTCGACGGCACCGAACCGCCGGGGTCGTCGATGCGCACGGCGTCGCGCAGGGCCCGGGCCACGGCCTTGCACGAGGCCTCGATGATGTGGTGGGTGTTCTTGCCGCGGATGAGGCTCAGATGGAGGGTGAGACCGGCGGCGTCGGCGACGGCGCGCCAGAATTCCTCCATCAACTGGGGGTCGAATGGTGGGTCGCCGAGGATCTTCTGACCCGGCGGGTCGATGTCGTACACCAGGAAGGGACGCCCGGAAAGGTCGAGGATGCAGTCGACCGCGGCTTCGTCGAGCGGCACACGGATCGAGGCGAACCGGCGGACCCCGGCCTTGTCTCCCAGCGCCTCCTTCAACGCGGCCCCCAACAGGATGCCGGTGTCTTCCACCGTGTGGTGGGCATCGATCTCGATGTCGCCATCGGCGCTGACCGTGAGGTCGAATCCACCGTGTTTGCCGATCTGGCCGAGCATGTGATCGAAGAAGGGCAGCCCGGTGGCCACCTCGACGGTGCCGGAACCGTCGAGGTCGAGGCTGATGGAGATCGACGTCTCCTTGGTGACGCGTGAGCGGGTGGCACGGCGGGTGGTGGTCACAGGATCTCCTGGAGGGCGGCGAGTAGGCGGTCGTTCTCTTCGGGCGCACCGACGGTGATGCGCAGGCAGTTGTCGAGGCGGGGCCACGACGAGCAGTTGCGCACCAGCACCGAGGCATCGAGCAGGGCGTTCCAGACGTGATCGCCCGACAGCTCCCGGGGTCGCACGAGCACGAAGTTCGCGTCCGAGGGAAAGACGTCGAGCTCGAGCCGGGTGAGACCGGCGACGAGTCGACCCCGCTCCTCCCCCA
The DNA here is from genome assembly GCA_024638845.1 of Acidimicrobiales bacterium. GTDB lineage: Bacteria > Actinomycetota > Acidimicrobiia > Acidimicrobiales > JAHEJN01 > JAHEJN01. The sequence continues at coordinate 33,084 of JAHEJN010000009.1, forward strand.
GCTGTGCGACCCGTCGCTGCATGGCCTGCTCGAAGCGAAGCGCGACCCGGCCGGCCGTCTGGGTCATGGTGTCGAGGTGATACGGCAGGACGACCTTCTCGAGCTCGGAGACCAGCCACGACGGACCGATGAGATAGCCGAGGCGGGCCGCCGCCATGGCCCAGGTCTTGGAGTACGTGCGGGTGACCACCAGCGAACGGTCGTCGTGTACCAGCTCGATGGCCGAGCGGGGCGCGAACTGCCCGTACGCCTCGTCGACCACCACGAGACCCCCGTACCCGTCGGTGGCGTCGAGCGCGGCGAGCACCGTATCGGGCGGATCGACGGTGCCGGTGGGGTTGTTGGGCGAGCACAGGAAGACCACCGCCGGCTGGTGTTCGGCCACGAGTCGGCGGAGCAGGTCGACGTCGATGCCGAAGTCGTCACGGCGGTCGCCCTCGATCACGGCGGTGCCGGTGGTCCGTGCGATCTGACCGTGCATGGCGTAGGTCGGCTCGAAGGTCAGCGCCGCCCGGCCGGCGCCGCCGTAGGCGAGGAGGATCGTCTGCAGTACCTCGTTGGAGCCGTTGGCGGCCAGGACCCGCGAGGCGTCGACACCGTGATGGTCGGCGATGGCGGCCCGCAGGGCCGAGGCGCCACGGTCGGGATAGCGGTGCCACTGGATCTCGGCGATCTCGGCCACGAGCTCCTCGGTGAACTCCGCCGGGGGTGGCAACGGCGACTCGTTGGTGTTGAGCCGAACAGCGACATCGACCTGGGGCGAGTGGTAGCCGGGCTGCATGGCGAGGTCGGCGCGTACCCGAGCGCGGGTCATGGGCGCCGCATCCGAACGCTCTCGGCGTGGGTGCTGAAACCCTCGGCCTCGGCGAGGATCTCGACGGTCGGGCCGATGGATTCGAGGCCTTCGGCGGTCACCGTGACGATGTGCAGCTCCTTGGTGAAGTCGCGCACCGAGAGGGCACCGCCGAATCGCGCCGAGCCGTGGGTGGGCAAGACGTGCGAGGGCCCGGCGGCATAGTCGCCGATCGACGCGGGAGACAGCGTCCCGCAGAACACCGCTCCGGCGTGGCGGACCCCGGACAGCAGCGCCTCGGGATCAGCCGTCATGATCTGCAGGTGCTCGGGCGCGATCAGGTTGGCGACCTCGACCGCCTGCTCGGGACCCTCGACGACGGCGGTGAACCCGTTGGTGCTCAGGGTGGCGAGGATGTCGGCACTCCGAGGTGCGGCGGGAACGAGTTGTTCGAGCGACTCCTCCACGGCGACGAGAACATCGTCGCTCCACGTGATGAGCCAGGACAACCCGTCGGGGCCGTGCTCGGCCTGCACCATCAGGTCGATGGCCACGAGCTCTGCCGGTGCCGTGGCGTCGGCGATCACCGCGATCTCGGAAGGACCGGCGAACGCCGAGGGGATACCGACGACGCCCGCGACTTCTCGCTTGGCGATGGCGACGAAACGGTTGCCCGGACCGACGATCACGTCGACGGGCCGCACGCTCTCGGTGCCGTAGGCCATGGCCGCGATCGCCTGGGCTCCTCCCACGGCGTAGACGACATCGACGTCGGCGATCGAAGCGGCGGCGAGGGTGACGTCGGGGATCGACCCGTCGGGGCCGGGCGGAACACAGACCGCCACGTGCGGTACACCGGCTGTACGCGCAGGGATCGCCGTCATCAGGACGGTCGACGGATAGGCCGCTCGCCCTCCCGGCACATAGCAACCCGCTCGATCCACCGGCTGATGGCGGCCACGCACGCGGATTCCGTTGTGGCGATGGTCGATCTCGGGCACCAGTTGGGCCCGGTGATACGCATCGACGGCGGCGGCCGCTGTCTCGAGCGCGGCGCGGGTCGTTGGGGGAATCCGGTCGAGCGCGGCGCGGAGCTCGCCGGGTTCGACGGCGAAACACTCGGGGATCGAGCCGTCGAAACGCTCGGCGTAGCGGCGAAGGGCTCGATCGCCGTCGATTCTGACATCGGCGATGATGTCGCGCACGATGGCCACGGGCTCGTCACCCGCGATCTCGGGCCGGGGAAGGACCGCGTCGATGTCGACGATGCCGCGGAGGTCGATGGCTTCGAGCACGCCCAAAACGTACCGGCCTCCCCCTCCCATCAGGTGTGGGTCTTGGTAGACACGAGCCATGACGTCACCCGAATGCGACGAAACCCCCGAGCTCTCCTCGCTGGCGGCGGTGCTCGACGACCTCGTGAACCGTGTCAGTTCCATCAGCGGTCGCCGCGTGGTCCTCGATCCCGATGACCAGCTGGCCAACGAGCTGTTCGAGGTCGAGCGGCTGCTCAGTGGTGCGAGTCGGCGGATGACCCGGCTGCTCCGCCAACGCTGACCCGGGTCGGCGGGACCAGCGACGGGCAAAAAAGGGAACCGGCGCCCCGAAGGGCGCCGGTCGGCGACACAGGGCGGCGGATCCCTATAGTGTCACCTTCACCAGGTGGCGGGAACCTGGTTGACCGGACCCTAACGCGCGTTTCTGTCGATTGCATGACGGGACGCGGATTGGTCGACTCGCGGATCAGGCTCAGCCGATGTCGCCTGCAGAGGGGCAGAAGTCGTTGAGCACGCACCCGCCGCAGTCGGGACTCCGCGCCGAACAGACCCGCCGTCCGTGCAGGATCAAGCGGAGGCTGAACTCACCGCGCTCGGCCGCAGGGACCATCGGGTTCAGCTCGAGCTCGACCTTCACGGGATCGGTCTCGTGGGTGAGACCCAGTCGCTGGGCGAGGCGACCCACGTGGGTGTCGACCGGCAACCCGGGCAGGCCGAGCGCGACGCTGCGCACCACGTTGGCCGTCTTGCGGCCCACACCGGGCAGCGCGGTGAGCTCCTTCATCGACCCGGGGACCTCGCCGCCGTGGCGCTCGAGCAGCAGGCGGGCCATACCCACGATGTTCTTGGCCTTGCCCCGGAACAGGCCGATCGTGTTGATCAGTGGTTCGATGTCACGTTCGGGGTCGGCGGCCGCCAGCGCCTCGGCTGTCGGGTACATTGCGAACAGCGCCGGCGTCGCCTTGTTCACGCCGACGTCAGTGGCCTGAGCCGACAGAATCGTCGCCGTCAGCAGTTGGAAGGCATCGGCGTGATCGAGCTCGCACTCGGCCTCGGGGTATTCGACCGCGAGGCGCTCGTGGGCACGCCTCGCACGGCCGGCGGGTGTACGCGGTCGTGCCATTGCCGCCGAAGATACCCTCATCGCCATGAGGCCGACGTTCGATGCGCCGACGCGACCATGACCGTGGAAGTCGCCGGACCTCTCGTCGGAACGTTCCGTTGGACCTTCCGTCTGCCCGCCCGACGCAACGACCTCCCCATGGTCGAGGCCGAGCTCGCTGACGCTGTCACCGAGGCTCACGCCGAGGGAGGCGGGCCCGCGCAGCTCTGGGTTCCCGAGGTCGACGATGCCGCCGACGAAGTCGCCGATGCCTGCGGCTTTGCCCCCTATCGCGATCTGTGGCAGCTGCGAGCACCGCTCCCCGTACCCGGCGAGCCCGGCGAACTCGCGGTGCGGGCCTTCGACATCGACCTCGATCTCGCCGATCTCGTCGACGTCAACGCTCGCGCCTTCGCCTGGCACCCCGAGCAAGGGTCGATGACCGCCGACGACGTCCGCCGGGCCATGACCGAGCCCTGGTTCCGTTCCGACGGTCTTCTCCTCCACCACGTGGGCGACCGACTGGCCGGTTTCTGCTGGACCAAGATCCACGGCGACACCATGCCCCCGCTCGGGGAGATCTACGTCATCGCCGTCGATCCCGCCTTCCACGGCCGCGGCCTCGGAGCGCCCATGACCCGCGCGGGCCTCGACCACCTCGCCGCCGAGGGCCTCGACACGGCCATGCTCTACGTCGAAGCTGACAACACCGCCGCCAATCGCGTGTACGAGCGGCTCGGATTTCGTCGCCATCACACCGACCGCGCCTATCGGGCCACGATCTGAATGGCCATCGTCCCCGGCCTCTACGACCTCGATCGGGGGGCGCTCGACCAGCTTCTCGACGGCGAGCCGCGCTACCGGCTCGACCAGGCCTGGACCGGGCTCTACGACCAGCTGCTCGCCCCCGCCGACATCACCACGCTGCCCAAGTCGCTGCGGTCATCGCTCGAAGCGGTTCCGACAGCGCTGCGTTCGGTGACCGAGTCGGTGAGCGACGACGGCGACACCGTGAAATGGCTCTGGGAGCTGCCAGACGGCACCCGTATCGAAACCGTGTTGATGCACTACGACGACCGGTCGACCGTCTGCATCAGCTCGCAGGCCGGGTGCGCCATGGCGTGCGGGTTCTGTGCGACCGGCCAGGCCGGGTTCGACCGCCAGCTCAGCATCGGCGAGATCGTCGAGCAGGTGATCCGAGCTGCGCGTCGCGCCCGGCCTCGACGGATCTCGAACATCGTGTTCATGGGCATGGGTGAGCCGTTCGCCAACTACGACAACACATGGGGAGCCGTCGAGCGGCTGCACGGTGATCTCGGCCTGTCGGCTCGCCACCTCACCGTGTCGACGGTCGGCATCATTCCCGGCATCCGCCGCCTGGCCGACGAGTCGCTCCCCGTGAACCTCGCCGTCTCCCTCCACGCGGCCAACGACGCCCTCCGCAACGAGCTCGTGCCCATCAACCGCCGCTATCCCCTCGATGCGCTCGTCGCCGCGTGCCTCGACTACTTCGCGGCCAAGGGTCGGCGGATCTCCTTCGAGTGGGCCCTCATCGCCGACACCAACGATCGCGCCTCCGACGCCCGCGAGCTGGCCGAGATCGCCCGCACCTGTCGCGCCCACGTGAACCTCATCCCGCTGAATCCGACACCGGGGTATCCCGTGCTCGGCACCCATCCCACACGGGTGCGCGAGTTCGTCGCCGAGCTCCGATCCTTCGGTGCCAACGTCACGGTCCGCCAGACCCGCGGGACCGAGATCGACGCGGCGTGCGGCCAGCTGCGCGCCGGCCACGAGGTCACCGTGGCTGCGCCCCGTCGCCGCAGCCCCGACTGATGCGCGGTCTGGCCGTGGCGATCGTGGCGATCATGGCCACGGCTGCATGCCAGGGCGCAACCACCGGAACGCCCGCAAGCGAACCGCAACCACGAACCGAGGTGGCGAGCGAACCGACCGGAGCCACTCCCGATTCGTCTCCGGCGGAGGCACCGCCGGACTCGGCGGAAGTACCACCGGAGCTGGTATGGCGTTCGTGTGGAACCGACGCCCAGTGCAGCGAGCTGACCGTGCCGCTCGACCACGACCGGCCCGCAGCGAGAACCATCGAGCTGGCGGTCGTTCGCAGGCTGGCCACGAGTGGGGATCCTCTCGGGGTGATACTGCTGAATCCCGGCGGGCCGGGAGCATCGGGGGTCGAGTGGCTGGGCCGGCAGTCGCCGCTACCCGAGGCGATCGCCCAGCGCTTCGATCTCGTCAGCTGGGATCCGAGAGGAGTCGGATCCTCCATGCCCATCGGCTGCGCGCCCGAGATCGACGAGTTCTTCGGCCTCGACTCCAGCCCCGACGACGCCGCGGAGGCGTCCGATCTCGACGCGTCTGCTCGCCGCGTCGCCGAGGCTTGTGACTCCTCGGCGGGTGAGCTCCTGGCCACCGTCGGGACCGATACGGCCGTCAAGGACCTCGAGCTGCTTCGGATCGCCCTCGGCAACGAACCCGTGCGGTTCGTCGGATTCAGCTACGGCACCCTCCTCGGACTCCGGTATCTCGCCGCCCACCCCGACCAGGTGGCCGCCATGGTGCTCGATGCCGTGGTCGATCCGACGCTCGACCTCTCGACGTTCCTCGCCGATCAGACGGCTGCCTTCGAGGCGACCACCGTCGCCAACCTGAGAGAGTGCGCGGGCTTCGACACCTGTGGCCTCGACGACCCGCTGGCCGTGCTCGACGAGGCGTTGGCCGCGGCCGAGACCGCGCCGCTGCCGACCTTCGACGGTTCGGTCGTCGGCCCCGCCGAGGTGGCCGATGCAGTGATCGTCTCGGCCTACATCGGCGATCGTCAGGCGACCCTCGTCGAGGCGCTGGCACGCTTCGAGCGCGGCGACCCCAGCGGCCTCGACCGACTGGCCGGCAGCTTCCGGGCCTTCACCGGCTGGGATGCCTACCTCGCCGTGACGTGCATCGACTCGGCCCGCCCGGCCACACCCGAGGACCACGCCGCTCTGGCTGCACGGTTGGCCGCCGTGTCACCTCGGCTCGGCGCCGCCATCGCCAACGAGCTCCTTCCCTGTGCCTACTGGTCGGTCGAGCCCATCGAGTCGACCATCGACCTCGCATCGACCGCCGGGCCGCCGGTGCTGCTCATCGGCGGCGCCGGTGACCCAGCGACGCCGTTGGCCTGGGCCGAGCGCGTACACGACCTGATGCCCGACAGCGTGCTGATCGTCCACGATGCGCCGGGGCACACCGCAATCGGGCGCAGCGACTGCATCGACGATGCGGTGACCGATTACGTCATCGACGCAGCACCTCCGATCGACGGCCTCCGCTGTGGTTGAGACCGTTGCGCCCGGCAGTGCCACTCGTACGATCGACGCCATGTCGATGGACGACGGACCCCTGCCCGAAGGCGACGCGAAGGTCACCGCCGTGCGGTCGATGTTCGACACCATTGCGCCGCGCTACGACATGGTGAACCGGATCATGACGTTTCGCCTCGACGTGCGGTGGCGCCGCCGAACCGTCGGCGATCTTGCTCTCACCCCGGGATCACTCGTCGCCGATCTGGCGTGCGGAACGGGAGACCTCTGCCTCGATCTGGCCGAGGCGGGCCATCGACCGATCGGCTTCGACCTGTCGATGGGAATGCTCCAGGCCGCCCGCACTCCCGCACCGCTCGTCCACGCCGACATTCTCCGCCTCCCGCTACCCGACGCGGTCCTCGACGGGGCCACCTGCGGCTACGCGCTCCGCAACGTGGTCGACCTCGGCGGCTTCTTCCGGGAGCTGGCACGGGTGATCCGGCCCGGTGGTCGCATCGGCCTGCTCGATGTCGGTCAGCCGCCGAGCCGACTCGTACGGGCCGGCTACAACGTCTACTTCGGCAAGGTCGTGCCGTTCATCGGCGGACTGTTGTCGGACCGGGCTGCGTACCGATACCTCCCCCGCTCGGTGGCCTACCTGCCACCCGCCGGCGAGATGCAGTCGATGCTCGCGATCGCGGGGTTCTCCGACGTCGAGCACACACAGCTGACCAACGGCCTCTCGCAGCTCCTCACCGCGACTCGGGCCTGATCCGATGGGCTAGCGTCGCGGCATGGACATCGCCGGCGTGCACCACGTCTCCCTCAATGTGACCGATGTCGAAGCCACCAAGGATTTCTACGTCGACGTCCTCGGCTTCACCGTCGACCCGCGTCCCGACTTCTCGTTCCCCGGCTACTGGCTCGGGATGGCCGACCGACGCCAAGTGCACCTCATCGGTGGCGCCACCGTGCCCGAGAACCACGGCCAGCACTTCGCCTTGCACGTACTCGACCTCGACGCCGTGGTCGACGAGCTTCGCTCACGGGACATCGAGGTGAGCGATCCGAAGACGCTACCGACCGGAGCGCGCCAGGCCTTCGCCGAGGATCCGTCGGGCAACATGGTCGAGTTCCAACAACCGGTCGCCTGACGCCGCCGTTCACGACGACAGCCAGAGCCCGGCAGCCATCGTGGCACCGAGCGCGAGCTGCACCCGGCCCGTCGCACCCAGCACCGGGATGAGTGCGCGCCCCTCGGCGCCGGCGAGCACGGTGCGCACGGGTTTGGCGGCAGGAACGACCGCGAGCAGTGGCAACAGCATCCAGGGACCGCGCTCGATCGCAATGACGGCAGCGGTGAGGATCGACAGCACGATCAGACCCGCGTACAAGAGCCGGGTGCGCTCAGGGCCGAGCCGCACGGCGAGGGTCCGCTTGCCCGACTCGGTGTCACCGGGTATGTCACGGAGGTTGTTCGTCACCAGAAGGGCCACCGCGATCAGGCCGACCGGCACGGCAACGACCAGAGCGAGAGCCGTGAGCGCCTCGAGCTGCACGTACGCCGACCCTGCGGTGGCCACCAGACCGAAGAACACGAACACGAAGACCTCACCGAGTCCGAGGTAGCCGTAGGGCTTGGGCCCTCCGGTATAGAACCACGCGGCGGCCATCGACGCCGCCCCGACGACGAGCAGCTCCCATCCGGCCACCGCGGCCAGGGCCAACCCGAGCAGGCCGGCAACCGCGAGCGCCACCAAGGCGGCCCGCTTGACCGATCGCGCCGCGACGAGGCCCGATCCGACCAGGCGGAGCGGGCCGACGCGGGCATCGTCGGTGCCGCGAACGCCGTCGCTGTAGTCGTTGGCGTAGTTGACCGCGATCTGGAGCGCGAGCGACACGCCCATGGCCGCCAGACACCGCCACAGCGAGATCCCACGGCCGTCGCCGAGCTCGCCGTTGGCCGCAGCTGCGGTTCCCACCAGCACGGGCACGACTGCAGCAGGAAGGGTCCGGGGACGGGCACCAGCGACCCACAGACCGAGACCAGAGGGCGGTTCGTTCGCGGGAGACACCGGGTGATCATAGAGTTCCAAGGTGAATCGCCTCGCCGAAGAGACCAGCCCGTACCTCCGCCAGCACCGCGACAACCCGGTGCACTGGCTTCCGTGGGGCGACGATGCCTTCGCTGAGGCCCGTCGGCGTGACGTCCCCATCCTGTTGTCGGTCGGCTACTCGGCGTGCCACTGGTGCCATGTGATGGCCCATGAGTCCTTCGAGAACGAGGCCACTGCCGCCATCATGAACGAGCGGTTCGTGAACGTGAAGGTCGACCGCGAAGAACGCCCCGACGTCGATGCCATCTACATGAACGCCGTCCAGGCGCTCACCGGTCGGGGCGGCTGGCCCATGACGGTGTTCCTCGACACCGACGGGCGCCCGTTCTTCGGGGGCACGTACTTTCCGCCCACCGCACGCCACGGCATGCCCTCGTTCGTCCAGCTGCTCGACGCCATCACCGACGCGTGGACCAATCGCCGCCCCGAGCTCCACGAGCAGGCCGATCGACTGACGTCGATGCTCCACTCGATGGGCTCGATCGAGGTGGTGGGCAGCCCACCGGCGCACAGCCTGGTCGATGCCGCCACGCAGGCTCTGGCCGACGAGTTCGACCCCGAATGGGGAGGATTCGGAGGCGCACCGAAATTCCCCTCCTCGATGAACCTCGACCTGTTGCTGCGCGTGCACCATCGGACCGGTGACGCCAACGTGTTGAGCATGGTCACCACCTCGCTCGACGCCATGGCGTCGGGCGGTATGTACGACCACCTCGCCGGTGGGTTCGCCCGCTACTCGGTCGACGAGCGGTGGCTGGTGCCGCACTTCGAGAAGATGCTCTATGACAATGCCCTCCTGGCCCGCGTGTACCTGCACTCCTGGCAGGTCACCGGCAATCCCGACCACCGCCAGGTGCTCGACGAGGTGCTCGACTACGTGCTGCGCGACCTGCGCCACCCCGACGGCGGCTTCTACTCGGCCGAGGACGCCGACAGCGAAGGCGTCGAGGGCAAGTTCTACGTCTTCACGCCCGATGAGGTGCGGGAGGTGCTCGGGTCCGACGCCGACGCGGCCCTCGCCTGGTGGGGTATGACCGACGAGGGCAATTTCGAGGGCTCGAACATCCCGTGGCGTCCCGAGCGCGGCGCCTTCCTGCGGCCCCCGGCGATCGAAGAAGCGCGAGAAGCGCTGCTGGCCCGCCGGAACCAGCGCGTGCGGCCCGGTCTCGACGACAAGGTGCTGACCGAGTGGAACGCGCTGTTCCTCGCCGCTCTGGCCGAAGCAGCCCTGGTCACGGGCAACGCCGGCTGGCTCGATGCCGCCGTGGCCAACGGCGAGTTCCTGCTTGCTCACCTGTGCGACCCCGAGACGGGGCGCTGGCTGCGCTCCTGGCAGGCGGGCCATGCCGATCGGCCGGCCGGCGCCCGCCATCTCGCCTACGCCCACGACTACGCGGCCCTCGTCGACGCCTTCACCCGGCTGGGCGAGGCGTCAGGTCAGGCGCGTTGGATCATCGAGGCGCGGGCCACCGCCGACGCCATGCTCGACCTGTTCTGGGACGACGACGGCGGCGGGTTGTTCACTTCGGGCCGAGATGCCGAGGCCCTGGTGACGCGGCCCAAGGACATCCAGGACAACGCCACCCCTGCCGCGAACTCCGTGGCGGCCCTCGCGCTGCTCCGCCTGGGCGCCCTGACCGGCGAGTCGGAGTACCGCACACGCGCCGAGACCATCCTGAGCCTGGTCGGACCGGTGGCCACCCGGCATCCGTCAGGCTTCGGTCACCTGCTGGCCGCCCTCGATCTCTACCATCGGGGCGCGGTCGAGGTCGCCATCACCGGCGATCGACCCGACCTGGTTCGTCAGGCAGCAGCAGGGTTCCGGCCGCGCATGATGCTGGCGTGGGGCGAGCCGTACGACTCGCCGCTGTGGGCCGACCGCCGCGACGACCTGGCCTACGTGTGCCACGACTTCGTGTGCGAACGGCCGACCGATCGCGTCGACGCGCTCGCGGCCCAGCTCCACGACGCCTGATCGGGCCGATCGTCCTGCGGCTGCTCGAGCACCCCGGAACCGCCCTCGAGCGAGGGCAGGGCCGGAGGCGGTCACCTCACTCGAGCAGACGCAGGGGATCGTTGGCGACGCCGGCGGACCACGTGGTGTGGTCGAACACCTTGGCGCCGTCGGGATAGTCGATCAGCACCCGGATGAAGCAGCCGGTCGGATCGCTGAAGTTGCACGTGTAGTCGTCGGGAATCTCGACGAGGGCAGTCAGCAGGTTGCCGTTCATGTTCGTGTAGTTCACGTTCACTGCACAGTCCGACGGGTCGGCGTCGCCCGGCCAGCTCGACTTGGTGTTGGAGAAACGACAGTTCGAGAAGGGGTTCGTGGCCTCGACCTCGATGGGGGGCAGCAGCGTGTACTCGCCTGCTGTCGAGGCGTCGCCGACGTCCCACAGCTGGATCTCGAGCGTCTGGCCTGCGTACTCGGGGGTGATACGGGCGAGATCGAGGCGGGCGTCGGCGCCAGGAACGTTCGAGTCGATGGCCATGGTGCCCAGGGCGAAGAGCTCCACGTTGGTGCCGTCGGGGAAGTCGCCGCCGGTGTCCCAGCCGCCGCGCAGCGAGAAGTGGTTGCGGCCCCTGCCGTTCTCGGTGGGGTCGTACACGAGGGGCGCGCCGAGGGCAGCGTTGGAGCGAATCTGGAGGATGTAGTCACCCACCTGCACGTCGCTGGCCGGGATCTCACAGGTGCGGACCCAGCGACGGAACTGGCTGGCGAACTCGAGGGCGCCGGCGGCGATGGCCGGGTTGGGATCGCCAACCGCCTCGAGCAGCGAGTAGTAGTCCTCGCTGGTGTTGCGGAAGCCGTCGATCACCAGACCCGCGCGTCGATCCGACCAGCCTTCGTACTGCACGGCCGAGCAGGTGCCGGTGGCGATGATCGGGTTGTCGAGACTGTTCCACGGCGTCTCGTCGGGTGAGCGCATGACGTAGGTGGTCGTCTGGACGTTGTCGTTGTTTCCGCCGGTATCGCCGGTGCAGTAGACAGCCCCGCCGTAGTTGCCGTATCGCTCCGCCCAGTCGTCGAGGAAGTCGCCGTCGTTGTTCTTGTCGTCGTCGGGGAAGAGCAGGGCGAGATCGCCGGAGAGCAGCGCGTCCGCCGGGGGTGGACTTCCCGAGAAGTAGGCCAGTGGCAACACGCCGGCGGCGGCGTCGCACTCCTGGTCGGCCGCATTGTGGGCCGGATCGAAGACTTCGACCACGAGCGGGAGGTTGCGATCTTCCTTGACGCGAAGGGCGAACAGGTAGCCCTCCTCACGGTATTCGCCGCCGTTGGAGACGAGGTTGCCGAACGCCCCGTCCGTACACAGCGCCGTCGAGGCGTTGCATCCCTTGTCGGCGTGACGGTCGCCACCCACCTTGTACTCACCGCCCGCGGAGATCGAGACGTAGTAGTCGTTGACGATGCCTTGCTCGGGGTCGGTGCCGAGGCGGTTCTCGGGATTGCCCATCGGGATCGACCGGGCGAACTCCGACAGCGCGGTCCGCTCGATGTCGACATCGCTGATGAAGAGGTCGGCGAAGAACATCTCCACGTTGGTGTCGAGGATGGTCACCTGCAGGCGGTTGTCGCTGCCGGGGAACTTGTCGACGGTCACCGTCACACCGTCGACGCCGTTCTCGAACCCGTTGCGCGTCGCCGCTTCGAGCGCGATCGATCGCGCCTCGTCCTCGTCGGGCAGGTGCACCACGCCGGCCAGCGCGGCTGCGTCGGCCGCCTTCTGGACCTCGGCGGCGCGGTCGTACCAGTAGCCGACATCGACCACCAGGCTGGCGAAGCCGAGCATCGGCAAGAGGAGCATCACGGTGAGAATGGCCGAGAAGGCCCGCTCACCATGACGGGTCGTCGGTGTATCCAGGTCGTCATTCATCACAGAGTCACCTCGGGTTCAGCCCGCATCACCGCGGTGTCTTCGATGGTCAGCAGGCTGCCCGCACCCGGGAAGATCCCGGTGATGGCGTTCTGCTCGATTCGCACCCAGATCCCGATGTAGTCCGGGTTCGCCTCGGGATCGCGCTGGCGGTTCAACGGGCACCAGGCCGCGTCGGGGTCACCGCCGCACGAGCCGTCGTCGGTTCCGAAGCTCGTCGTGCCGATCGCGGCGAAGTCCGCACCGCTGTAGTAGTTGCACACGCCATTGACCGACTGCGTCTTGCACAGATCAGGCACCACGCCGTCGGCGGTGGCCGACTTGAAGATGGCGACGCCTGCCACGCTGTCGACCTCACGTACCCCGGCCTTGAGGGTGAGCAGCGCCTCTTCGTCGGCGAAGCGACCATCAGCGAGGTTGCTGGCGACACGGGCGGCGGACCGGGTGGCGTTGTTCACCTCGCGCGACCGCTGCCAGGCGAAGCCCAGCTCGATCGAGGCGAAGGCGATCAACAGGATGAGCGGCAACACGACGACCGTCTCGATGGCAACGGCGCCACGAGCTCGGCGGACCCAGCTCCGGAGGCGTGGGAGTCGAGTCATCACTGGGCCTCCGGTTCGATCTTCAGCACGGTGGTCTCGTTGAGCTCCTGGTGGTCGCCGACGAAGCCGGTCGCGTATTCGTGGTCGACCACGAGGTGGACGCCGATGTAGTCCAGGCCGGTTCCGACGGAGACGATGCGATCGGCCGGGCACCAGAATCGGTCGGGATCAGGGCGGGGATCGGCGGCGGGGTTGCAGCCGAACTCGGACTCGGGCCATTCCATCTGAGCCGGCAGGTAGACGTTGCAGACGTCGTCGATGCCGCCGGGAGCGGCGACGGTCAGGCATGCGGCTGGAACGGGATCGTCGAAGTCCGTCGCGCGAAAGATCACGATGCGCTGGATCACGTCGTCGGGTAGGGCCGCGGCCGACTTGTCGATCTGACGCAACGTTCGGTAATCGGCGTCGAGATCGCGGCCGGCAACCGACGCCGTACGGGCGCCGTCGGCCGACGCGTTCGAGGCACCGAGGCTCGTGCGGAACAACAGCGAGAACTCCATCACACCGAAGATCGCCAGGAACATGAGCGGCGCCACCAGCGCCGCCTCCACGGCAGTAGCGCCCCGCTCCCGGAACTTCGATTTTGTGCCTTCGCCCATCAGTTCTTCGTCCGTTGTTCGCGAAATGTTCCGCAGACCGGCCTCTGCCATTCCCGGATTCTTCGGCGGGTTCGCCGGACACTTGAGCGGCCGCCGTTGTAGGTCCCCCGCAATGAGCCGGACGGTTCAGGTTTGGCCGATGCATCCCGGAAGACTCAAGGTGGTCGGAGCCTGTGCCGATGTCTCGCGCATGACGCGATTCCTCTCGAAGACGCGCGGCGCAACAGCCGTGGAATACGCCCTTGTCCTCGTATTCCTGGTGGGGCTGACTGCGCCCCTGGTGCTGGGGCTCAGCAACGGTGCCGACGCAGCCGTGGAGGACTCGGCCGACAAGATCGGCCAGTCGGGCTTCACCGACGCCGAGGACCGAGCGGGGTTCAACCCGACCGCCCTTAGCGGCAACTACAACTCGTTCACGTTGCTCGCAGGCGACGACCTCGGCGAGAACGGTCTTCTCGACGACAACGACGCGTTCGAAGGCGGCGTCGAGAGCGGTCCCCACGCCCTGGGCGTCGGCGAGATCCTGGTCGTGAACAGCTCACCCAGCGGCGGAACCCTCGTCGTGGGTCCCGTCGAGATCTGCAGCATCCTGATCTCCTACAGCCCCACCGAGGGCACCGGCTTCCTCGACAACACCGTGACCATCGAGTTCCCGACGAACGTGCTCGGTTGGATCTCCGCAACCAGTGATCTCATCGCCACCGACGAGCAATACGGCACCGAAGGCGCCTTCTACTCCACGGACGAGAACCGTGGGTACGAGCCTTCCACCGACAGTGTCGTCGCCGATTCGGGCAATCCGAACATCTTGACCCTGACCTCACGCGTCGACGATCTCCACACCGACCAGGTGCGGATCTTCGTGGAGTGCGGCTCAGCCCCCTGATCACCAGCGGCCGTGATGGATGACCTCGTCGAGAGGTCGCCGGCCGCGTCGGGCCGATGAGCTGCTGCGGTCACCGGCCTCGGGATGGCCGATGGCCACCGCGCCGATCGGTCGAACGCCGTCGGGCACCCCGAAGGCGCGCAACACCTCGTCCTCGTCGCTGAAGAGGCCGAAGAAGAGGGCGCCCAGGTCGGCATCGACAACTGCATGCAGCAGCGTCATGGTGGCCATGGCGGTGTCGATCTGCCAGTACGGCACCGGCCATTCGCCCTCGCCCAAGCCCGACGGCGCCTTGTCGGGCTCGGCGTAGCGGGCTCGGTAGGCGCCTTCGTCGGCGAGGGGCAGCACGATCACCGGTGCCTGGAGCAGACCGGGCCAGCGGAAGCTCGACCTATCGGGCTCGGGCAGGGTGATGGCCCAGAACCGGACGACGTCGGCCCCCTGGAGCACCAGGAAGTGCGTGCCCTGGCTGAAGCCGGCCGATGGAGCCCGCCGAGCGAGATCGAGCAGCTCGGTGAGCACACCGGCGTCGACGGGGTCGGTCCGGAAGCGACGAACCATCCGGCGCCGCCGGACGACGTGCCGAAACGAGCGGCTCAGCGAAGCTTCTCGAGGTCTTCGACCATCGCCCACGAGAAGACGATGAGCGAATCGCCCCGAGCCAGATCGAGGTGGGCGAACTGCGCGGCCACCGCAGCCGGAATCTTGTCGGGCTTGAGCGACTCGTAGTCGAACACCCGAGGGGTGTTGCCGTCGCCGACCACCGTGAAGGACCGGGCCTGATAGCGCGTGGCCGCGAGGTCGAATCGCTTGGCGAGGCGCCGACCCCACGCCCGGTCTTCCCCGTTGGCCTCGTATCCGGGCCGCGGCACCATGCCACTGAGCGCCTTGTACGCCTCGAGCGCGCCCGGGTCGGCGAACTGGGCGCCGACCAGCACGTCTTCGTCGGGGAAGGCCATGAGCGCCTTGAACATCTGCTCCCCCATGAGCGCCCGCAGATAGGTGCTGCGTTTCGCCGTTCGCCCGACCGCCGCCATGCCGATGAGCACCGCCGGCGTTCCACCCACCCGCTCGAGCGTGGAGAACACGAACCCCTTGAGCTTGCCGCCGTCGCGGGCCGTGGTGACGAGCACCCACTCCTCGGCTTGCTTCGACAACAGGCCGACACCGAACGGTCGCGGCCCCTCGGCGCAGAGATCGGCCATCTCGGAGATCTCGGCATCGGTGAGCGACGTGCAGTCCTTGGTCTCGACCTCGACGGCCATGTGTGGTCCCCTACTCCCTGGGTGGTCCTGAGCTCGCGACGGATGTGGCAAGGCCTCCGCCAGCCCTCTCTAGTCCACTGCCAAAACGGCGACGGCGCAAACCGCCCCGATCGGGCAGGTCACGGGCACCACCGTGGGTCGTCACACCCGAACGGCGTCGGGCCCGAGGAGGATGCGCAGCTCGGCTACCAAACCGTCTCGTGAATCGACTGCGAACTCGTCGGGGAGCTTCACCTGGGTCCGGCCGAGCTCGATGATGACATCGCTGTCGCCCGGGTGTTGGGTGAGCAGCTCCTTCAGCCGTCCGTACTCGTCGGCCCGCAAGCCGTGCGAGGGCAGCTGGACGTGAATGGGCGCACCGCCGGTCTGGGTCTCGACGTCGAAGGCGGTGAGCTCCATGACGATCAGCTTCGGGAGATCGTCTCGCCGGTCGACGCGTACCTTGCACATGACGATGGCGTCGTCGTTCACGACATGGCCGTACTCGGTCATCGCTCGTGGGAAGACCATGGCCTCGGCCGAGCCCTGGAGATCCTCGAGCTCGAAGACCGCCATGAGATCGCCCTTCCTGGTCCACTTGCGTTGGAGATTGGTGATCACTCCACCCATGGTGCGGATGTCGCCGTCGTCGAGGGTCTCGAGATCGGCGAGGGTGGCGTCACAGCGGCGCCGCAGGTGGCTCTCGAGACCCATCAGCGGGTGGTCGGAGATGTAGAGGCCGAGCATCTCCTTCTCGAATGCGAGCTTGCGTTTCTTCTCGAACTCGACGTCGGGGATCGAGATCTTCTCGTCGAAGACGTCGTCGCCGTCGGCGGCATCACCGAACAGGGTCATGACTCCCATGTCTCGTTCGCGTCGCCGGGCCACGACCTGATCGACGATCGCTTCGAACACGTTCAGGAGCCCCTGGCGGCGGTGACCGAGCGAGTCGAAGCCGCCGGCCTTGATGAGCGACTCGATGGCGCGCTTGTTGAGCACCTGGGTGTCGACCCGCTCGCAGAAGTCGTAGAAGTCGACGAAGGCCCCGTTGGCGGTGCGCTCCTCGATGAGCAGGTCGACCAGGCCCTCCCCGACATTGCGGATGGCCGAGAGACCGAACGGAATCGACCCCAGTCGACCGGGCTCATCGGCGCCGAGCACCGCCGTGAAGTCCGACGCCGACACGTTCACGTCGGGCACCAGGACGTCGATGCCCATGGTGCGGCACTCGTTGAGGTAGATCGCGGCCTTGTCGAGATTCGTTTTCACGCTGGTGAGCAGTGCGGCGAGGTACTCGACCGGATGGTTCGCCTTCAGATAGGCGATCTGGTAGGCGATGAGGCCATAGCCGTAGGAGTGGCTCTTGTTGAAGGCGTAGTCGGCGAACTGGGCGATGATGTCGAACATCGCGATGGCCAGCGCCTCGCTGTAGCCGTTGGCCACGACGCCGTCGGTGAACTTCTGCCGCTCCTTCTCCATCGCCTCGCGGATCTTCTTGCCCATGGCCTTGCGCAGGAGGTCGGCCTCGGCCAGGGAGTACCCGGCGAACTTCTGCGCCACCCGCATCACCGACTCCTGATAGATCATCAGGCCGTAGGTGTCGGCGAGCAGGGCTTCGGCGTCGGGATGGATGTACTCGACCGGCTTGCGGCCGTTCTTGCGATCGGCGTAGTCGTTGTGCATGTTGGCGGCCATCGGACCCGGCCGATAGAGAGCCACCAGCGCGGCGACGTCTTCGAAGCTGTCGGGCGCGAGCGACCGCATGAGCGACCGCATGGGGGCGCTCTCCAGCTGGAACACGCCGATGGAGTCGCCGCGGGCCAACAAGGCAAACGTGGGTTGGTCGTCGAGGGGAACGGCATCGATGTCGAGACGGAAGCCCCTGGCCTGCTCGATGATGTCGAGGGTGTCTTCGATGACGTCGAGGTTTCGCAAACCGAGGAAGTCCATCTTGAGCAGGCCGAGATCTTCGACGCCGTGCATCTCGTACTGGGTCACGACCGGCGCGTCCTCCATGGGCTGCCCCGACTCGGGCTTGCGTTGGATGGGCAGGTACTCGGTGAGCGGTTTCTTGGTGATCACCACCGCAGCGGCGTGGATGCCGTCTTGGCGCCGCAGACCCTCGAGACCCTTGGCCACGTCGATGACCTTCCTCGAATCGGGGTCGTCGGTGTACATCTTGCGAAGGTCGGCGGCCATCTTGTAGCCGTCGGCGTACTTGGGCTGCTCGTCGAGACAGGCGTGCAGCGGGGTGTCGCGTCCCATGATGAGGGGCGGCATGGCCTTGGCGATGCGGTCGCCGGTGCCGTAGTCGTAGCCGAGCACCCTGGCGGCATCGCGCACCGCGGCCCGGGCCTTGATGGTGGAGAACGTGACGATCTGGGCGACGTGGTCACGCCCGTACTTCTCGGCCGCGTACCGGATCATCTCGTCTCGGTAGCGGGAGTCGAAGTCCATGTCGATGTCGGGCATCGAGACGCGGCTCGGGTTGAGGAACCGCTCGAACAGCAGGTCGTACTCGATCGGGTCGAGATCGGTGATCTGGAGGCAGTACGCCACGGCACAGCCGGCCGCCGACCCGCGGCCGGGACCGACGCGGATGCCGTTGTCGCGTGCGTGTCTGATGAGATCCCAGGTGATCAGGAAGTACGAGGCGAAGCCCATGTCGTTGATGACCTTGAGCTCATAGGCCAGCCGCGACACGGCCTCGTCGGGGAGGACCTCGCCCCAGCGCCGCCGCGCGCCCTGCATCGTGAGGTGTTCCAGATAGGCCGCGTCGTCGACATGTCCTTCGGGGAGAGGGAAGTCGGGCAACAGCGGCTGGCCGAATTCGATCTCGACATTGCACCTCTCGGCGATCCAGAGCGTGTTGTCGCATGCGACCTCGATCTCGGAGAACAGATGTCGCATCTCACCTGCGGTCTTCAGGTAGTGCTGATCTCCGTGGAACTTGAAGCGATCGGGATCGCTCATCTGCGACCCGGTCTGGACGCACAACAGCGCGTCGTGGGCGACCGAGTCGTGCTGATGGACGTAGTGGCTGTCGTTGGTGGCCAACAGCGGCGCACCGATCTTGCGGGCGATCTCGAACAACTGCGGATTGGTGCGGTGTTGCTCGGGTATGCCGTGATCCTGGATTTCGACGAAGAGGTTGTCCTTGCCGAAGATGTCCTGGAGTCGGGCGGCCTTGGCGAGCGCGCTCTTCTCGTCGCCGTGAACCAGCGACTGGAGCACCTGGCCGCCCAGACACCCGGTGGTGACGATCAGGCCCTCGCTGTGTTGTTCGAGCAGCTCCCAGTCGACCCGGGGCTTGTAGTAGTACCCCTCCATGAACGCCCGGCTGGCGAGCTGGATCAGGTTCTTGTAGCCCGTGTTGTTCTCGGCCAGGGCCGTGAGGTGGTAGTAGAGCTTGCGTCCGCCCTCGGTGTCGCCGCCGGAGTCGTCGACCCGGCCGCGGCGCGACGGTCGCTCGGCGCGTGAATCGTGCGCCTGGTAGAGCTCGGTGCCGATGATGGGCTTGATGCCCTGCCGGCGGCACTCCTTGTAGAAGTCGATGACGCCGTACATGTTGCCGTGGTCGGTGATGCCCAGCGCCGGCTGACCGTCGCCCGCCGCCGCGCCCACCACCTGGCCGATCCGAGCGGCACCGTCGAGCATCGAGAACTCGGTGTGGACGTGGAGGTGGGTGAAGGAGTCGCGTCGCGTCATCGCGGTGCTCCGGTCGTCGAGTTCTCCACAGTCATGACGCCACCGTCCCCAGTTCAGCCGTGCTTTCCACCAGGCCTTGTGGACAAATCACACGCTTGTCATTCCGGTAACCATACCTACCAGCTCCCGGCCCGAACCGCCAGACCCACCGCCGATCGCGGGCCCGCGAGCTCGATCAGAGGTAGGTGCCAGGGCGGCCGTCGGCATCGGCGACCGGGGCCGGTCCGCCACCAGGCATCTGTTGAGGCTGCGGCCGCTGCCCGGCGGGAAGACCGGCCCGGACGCTGGCCAGCTGCTGCTGGGCCGCCATCTGTTGGGCGAACAGGCTGGCCTGGATGCCCTGGATCAGACCCTCGAGCCAGCCCACCAGCTGCGCCTCGGCCACCCGCAGTTCGGCCTCCGAGGGCACCTCGTCGTCGCTGAACGGCAACGCCAACCGGCCGAGCTCCTCGCGCAGATCGGGGCTCATGGCCGATCCGAGCTCACGAACCGAGATCTCGTAGATCTCCCGCATGCGATCGCGACCCTTCTCGTCGAGGTCGGCATTGCGCAGCTCCTCGAGCAGCTGACGCATCATGGCCCCGACCCGCATGACCTTGGCCGGTTGGTCGATGGACTCGCTGGCCTCGGCGTCGTCTTCGGGTTCGGTGCCCGGTGGATCGATCACCTCCGGTGCTTCGTCGATGTGTTCGGCTCCAGTCGCGGTGTGCGGTGCGGGCGGGGACGACTCGGACATCTACCTGACCTCTCGGATGAATCGATCGTCGCTCAACCTACCTCCCCGTACCGCCGAGTGCGTCGGCGGAGCCCGGCGAGACGCCCCTCTACAGTGACGAGATGATGCCGCTGCGCCCCTTCGCCGCCGAACCCCGGACTCGCCGCGAACAACTCATGGCGGTTGCGGCCCGCCTGTTCGCGATCCGGGGTTTTCACGGCGTGACCGTCGATGACATCGGTGCCGAGCTCGAGCTCTCCGGTCCAGCTCTCTACCACCACTTCCGCGGGAAGGAAGCGCTGCTCGGCGAGGTGCTCATAGCCATCAGCGAGCAGTTGCTGGGCCACGGGGCCGAGGTGGTGGCCACAGCGTCGGACCCGGCGGCCGCGCTCGCGTCCCTCGTCGGCGCTCACGTCGAGTTCGCCCTCGACCGCCCCGAGCTCATCACCGTCCAGTACCGCGACCTGCTGCACGCGTCCCCGGGCGATCAGCACCGGGTTCGCGACCTCCAGGGGCGCTATGTCGATCTGTGGATCGATGCCGTTGCCGGGGCCACGGGCGAGACCGATCGCCATGCCACCAGCGCCCGGGTCCATGCCGTGTTCGGCCTGATCAACTCGACCCCGCACAGCGTGCGCCTCGATCACTCGGCCATGGCCGCGCTGCTCACGGCCATGGCGACGGCGGCACTTCAGGCCGACGGCGGCTGACGGAGCATCAAGGCGGCGCGAACCGCCCGACAGCACAGCGCGTCGTGCTGGTTGAATCCGCGGTGCTCGAAGGTCACGACACCCTGCGCCGGTCGTGACTTCGACGCACGTACCTCGATCACCTCGGTCTCGACGTGCAGGGTGTCGCCGTGGAACAGCGGCGCCGGGAACGACACCTCACTGAAGCCGAGGTTGGCCGCAGTGGTTCCCAGGGTGGTCTCGTGCACACTGATCCCCACCACCATGGCCAGGGTGAGCAGGGAGTTCACCAACGGCCGCCCGAACTCGGTCTCGTTCTCCGCGTAGTCGAAGTCGAGGTGCAGCCACGCCGGGTTCATGGTGATCGAGGTGAACAGGACGTTGTCGGCCTCGGTGATGGTGCGGCGGATCGCATGCGGGATCACCGAACCCACCTCGAGCTCCTCGAACCACTTGCCCCCGTGGGGTCGGATGCGCTCAGCGGTCATGTGGCTCTCCTGTCTCGGACGGGCTCACGGCGCCGAACGCGGCCGCGAGCGCTATGACTCGACGGGCCTGGCCCGCCAGCGGCTCGTCGACCATCTGACCCTCGAAGGCGACCGCGGCGACGCCCCCGGCCGCAGCCCGGTCGAAGGCGGCGAGCAGCCGCCGAGCCCGGTCGACCTCGGCGGCGTCGGGAGTGAAGCCTCCGTTGGCCAGCGGCACCTGCGCCGGATGGATGCACAGCTTGCCGTGATAGCCGAGGTTGCGAGCCTCGGTGGCCTCGGCCGCGAAAGCGACGTCGTCGCCGAAATCGGTGACGACCTGATCGAGGGCGGGAACGCCGGCAAGTCGAGCCGCGAGCACCACGTGGGAGCGCCCGTACGCGACCTCGGCGTTGGATCGGGTCCGGCGGCCACCCATGTCGGCGATGAAGTCCTCGGCCCCGAAGTACGCGCCGACCACCGTTGGATGCTCGAGCACCACGCGGGCGTCGGCCACTCCCCTGGCGGTCTCGAGCCCGGCGACCACGCCGAGATCGACCAAGCCGACGCGGTCGAGCGCGGCTCGCACGGTGTCGAGCTCGCCGGTCGTCTCGATCTTGGGCACGACCACAGCCGCGAGATCACCCGTGAGGGCGCCGCCGATGTCGTCGGCGAACCATTCGGTGGCCACGGCGTTCACCCGAACCATCACCTGGCAGCCGGCGACGACCAGCTCCGGTCCCAGGCGACGACAGGTCGCCCGTGCCTCGGTCTTGGCGGTGGACGGGGTGGCATCCTCGCAGTCGATCACCACGGCGTCGGCGCCCCTCGCCGGCAGTCTGGCCAGGAAGTCAGGGCGAACAGCCGGTGCGAACAGCACCGACCGCACATGAGAGAGCGGGCGGATGGTCACGCGAGCCCGCTCACAGCCGCTTGGCGACTTCCTCGAGCATGACCTCGGTCGCCCCGCCGCCGATGGGCAGGATGCGAGCGTCCCGAGTCATGCGCTCGATCGTGGTCTCCGACATGTATCCGATTCCCCCGTGGAACTGGAGACAGTCGTACATCACCTCGTTGACCACCTCGCATCCCCAGGCCTTGACGCCCGACATCTCGCGGACGTTGTCGCGGTCCTGGTCGCCCAACCAGGCGGCGTGGTACATCGCCGCCCGAACCGCGTCGACCTTGGCCTGGTCCATCGCCAGTCGCTGACGAATCGCCCCGAGGTCGAAGAGGCGGCCACCGAAGGCGGCCCGATCCTGGCAGTACGTACTGGTGAGGTCGAGGGCGGCCTGGGCCGCACCGACTCCCATTCCCACCAGCACCATCCGTTCGTTCTGGAAGTTCCTCATGGTCTCGTAGAAGCCCCGGTGAACCGTGCCGAGGACCTGGTCGTCGGGCACCCAGACGTCGTCGAGCACGAGCTCGGCGGTGTCGGAACACCGCCAACCGTGCTTGTCGAGCTTGGTCGCGACCGAGAAGCCTTCGGTGCCGGCCGGCACGAGGAACATGGTGATGCCGTACTGGTTCTCGGGATCGGTCTTGGCCGCCACGATCGTCATGTCGCCGTAGACGGCGTTGGTGATGTAGGTCTTGCGCCCGTCGATGCGCCAACCATCGCCGTCCCTGACGGCCCGGGTCCGGATGCCGGCGACATCGGAGCCGGCATCGGGTTCGGTCACCCCGATCGAGAGGATCGTGTCACCCGACAACACGCCCGGCATCCAGCGTTCGTGCTGGTCGGAGGTACCCGAGTTCACCAAGTGGGGGCCGGCCATGTCGGTGTGCACCAGCACGGTGACGTCGAACCCGGCGTAGGTGGACGAGCCGAGAGCCTCGGAGAACACCGCCGAGGCCAACATGCCCATGCCGAGACCGCCGAGCTCCTCGGGTACGCGGAGACCGAGCATCCCGAGCTCACCCATCTTCTTCAGCACCGCTCGGGGCACCTTGCCCTCGGCCTCCCACTGGTCACCGGACGGCGTGACCTCCTTGGCGACGAAGGAGACGGTCTGCTCGTAGATGGCCTCGAGCTCATCGGTCATGTAGGCATTTCGGTGCGGGTTCGTCATCGGTGATCCTGTTCGAAGGTGATGAGCACTTGATGGGTTTCGGTCTGGTCTCCGGGTGCGACGCGAACCTCGGCCACGATGCCGGATCCGGCGGCTCGCAACGCGTGGAGCATCTTCATGGCCTCGATCACCACGACCACGTCGCCGCCGCTCACGTGATCGCCGGGGACGACCGGGGTCTCGGTGACCACCGCCGGGAAGGGCGAGACGACAGCATCGGCGGCACCGTGGCCGACATCGGGAGCCGGCGCCCAGCCCTCGGTGCGATCGAGCACGCGAAAGGTGTGGGTGACGCCGGCGACATTCACGGCGACCGATCGATCGGCGACGCTGGCGACCGGATGCGGGAGCCCCGACCGCGCCGCGATCTCGAAGACGGCGCCGGTGCTGTGGGCCAGCAGCACCGTGCGCTGTGGCCGGTGGGGGGTAAGGGAGAAGTCGGGCAGCGACGCCCAGGGTCGGCTCGACGCAGTGGTGCGACGACGGCCGACCCAGACCGCGGCGGCCGTCGCCGCCGCCTGGTCGAGCGGTGGTGGATCGGGCAGGTCGGTCTCATCGAGGAACCGGGTGGTGATGCGGCCCTCGACCAGCGGCGGTTGATCGACCAGCCACCGATGGAACCCGGTGTTGGTGGTGAGCCCGCCGATCACGAGCTCATCGAGGGCGAGCGCCAGCCGGGCGAGGGCGGTGGGACGATCGGTGGCGCTAACGACGAGCTTCGCCACCATCGAGTCGTAGTGCGACGACACGTGCGACCCGACGACGACGCCGGAGTCCCACCGGATGTCGTCGGGAACCGTCAGGTGCGAGATCGTCCCGATCTGGGGCGCAAAGCTCGACCCGGGGTCCTCGGCGTTGACCCGAGCCTCGAACGCGTGGCCGCTCAGAACGATCTCGTCCTGCTCGAACGGGAGGGGCTGCCCGGTCGCCGACCGGATCTGCAGCTCGACGAGATCGAGGCCGGTGACCGCTTCGGTCACCGGGTGCTCGACCTGCAGGCGGGTGTTCATCTCCAGGAAGAAGTACTCGCCGCTCGTGTCGTCGACGATGAACTCGACGGTGCCGGCCGAGTCATACCCGATGGCAGCAGCCAGAGTCACCGCGCTGGTCTGGAGCCCGTGGCGGGTGACGTCGGGCAGGTTGGGCGCCGGAGCTTCCTCGAGCAGCTTCTGATACCGGCGCTGGACCGAGCACTCGCGTGTTCCGAGGTGGATCACGTGCCCGTGGGCGTCGCCGACCACCTGGACCTCGACATGACGGGGACGCTGGATGTAGCGCTCGACGATCATGGCGCCGTCGCCGAACGAGCGCTGGGCCTCGGCGGTCGCCTCGGCCAACGCCGCGGCGAACTCGCTCGCTGCCGCCACGATCCGGATGCCCTTGCCGCCGCCACCCGCGGCCGCCTTCACCAGCACCGGGAACCCGATTCGTGCTGCCGCCTCGGCCAGGTCGGCCTCGGTCTGGGTCTGGTCGTAGCCGGGGATGATCGGGACACCCGACTCGGCCGCGAGACCCCGGGCGCGGATCTTCGACCCCATCTGCTCGATGGCATCGGCGTTCGGGCCGATCCAGACGAGCCCCGCCTCGACCACGGCACGCGCGAAGACCGCGTTCTCCGAGAGGAAGCCGTAGCCGGGGTGGACGGCGGTGGCCTGGGAGCTGACCGCAGCATCGAGGATGCGATCGATCGCCAGATACGAAAGGGACAGCTCCGCCGGGCCGATGTTGACGGCGACGGTGGCGTCGTCGACGAAGGGTGCAGAGGCGTCGGGGTCGGCGTAGACGGCGACGGTCTCGTGGCCCAGCCGCCGTGCGGTTCGAAACACCCGCCGGGCGATCTCGCCCCGGTTGGCCACGAGGATCTTCATCGCGTCACATCCGGTAGACGAGGCCGGACCCGGGCGCCGGCTCGTCCTGGCGGGCGGCGAGGGCCAGGCAGAGTCCCAGCGTGTCGCGCGTGTGGATCGGATCGATGAGACCGTCGTCCCAGAGCCGAGACGTGGCGTAGTAGGGATCCGACTGCTCTTCGTACTGGCTGCGCACCTCGGCCCGCATCGCGCCCACCTCGTCCTCGGTGGTGTCGGATCCCTTCATGCCGGCCAGGCGGATGTCGACCAGGACGGTCTCGGCCGTGTCGGCGGCCATCGTGGCGATACGCGAGTTCGGCCAGGCGAAAAGGAAGCGGGGATTGAATCCTCGCCCGCACATGCCGTAGTTGCCGGCCCCGTACGAGCCGCCTATGAGCACTGTGTAACGCGGAACAGTGGCGTTGGCGACGGCCGCAACCATCTTGGCCCCGTGCTTGGCGATGCCGGCGGCCTCGGAATCACGGCCGACCATGTAGCCCGACGTGTTCTGCAGGAACAGGAGCGGGATGCGCCGTTGTTCGCAGAGCTCGATGAAGTGGGTGGCCTTCAGCGCCGCATCGCTGAAGATGATGCCGTTGTTGGCGACGACACCGACCAGATGGCCCCAGATGCGAGCGAATCCACAGATGATCGATGTGCCCCACTCGGGTTTGAAGGCGGCGAAGCGGGATCCGTCGACGATGCGGGCGATGATCTCGGTTGCGTCGAAGGGAATACGGCTGTCGGCGCTGATGATCCCGTAGATGTCCTCGGCGGGATGCGCAGGGGGTTCGGGCTCGATCGAGTCGATCCAGCCGGTCCGCTCGTCGAGTCGCCGCTGATTCGTCGTCTCGCAGATCTCACGGAGACGCCCGTACGCCTCGGCCTCGGTGTCGGCCAGGTAGTCGCTCACGCCCGACACGTGCGTGTGCAGGAGCGCTCCGCCGAGCTCGTCGGGGTCGATCACCTCACCGAGGGCGGCCTTCACGATCGGCGGACCGCCGAGGAAGATGCGGCCGATGCCCTCGACCATGATCACCTCGTCGGACAGGGCGGGTACGTAGGCACCGCCGGCGGTGCAGCCGCCGAGAACCACCGAGAGCTGGGGCAGGCCCCGGGCCGACAGCCGCGCCTGACGGTAGAAGGATCCTCCGAAGTGGTCCTTGTCGGGGAAGATCTCGTCCTGCAACGGCAGGAACGCGCCACCGGAGTCGACCAGGTAGATGACGCCGAGATCGTTCTGGTCGGCGATCTCCTGGGCCCGTACGTGTTTCTTGATCGACACCGGCAGCAGTGATCCGCCCTTCACCGTCGCGTCGTTGGCGATGAACATGTAAGGAGCTCCGTGCACGACGCCGATGCCGGTGACGATGCCGGCACCGGGCGCAGCATCGTCGTACTGTCCGAATCCGCTCAGCGTGGAGAGCTCGAGAAACGGTGTGTCGTGGTCGGTCACCATGGCGATTCGATCGCGCACCAGGACCTTGCCGCGGTCGAGGTGTCGCTCGATGCTGCGCTCGCGCCCGGGACCACCACCGATGGCCCAGGTCATTCGCTCGCGCAGCGTCGCCGTGAGCTCGGCATAGGCGGCGGCGTTGTCGCGAAAGGCCGCCGACGAGCGGTCGACGTGGGAGGTGATGGGAATCACAGCGTCACCTTAGTCGCCGCTAAGTCGGGACGAGGGGGAGGTCGCCGATCGTCATGATCGTGCTCCGACCAGCAGCGGCACCCGCATCTCCGCCGAGGTGAGCGATCCGTGCCGACCGATGAGGTCGACCGACCCGCCATCGGTCGGCTCGATGAACGCGACCGGTTCGAAGGGTACGAGCGCGACGTCACCGAGCCGATCGAGGACCGACGACGACGGCGGCGGCCCGAAGATCCGGCGATCGACGAGCTCGTCACGGGAGTAGACCCACGCGAGCTCACCGTGGGCGGCGACGGCGGCGTCGAGCAGGGCCGCCGCCCGACCGGGTTTGGCGTGCAGCCACCGGAAGCGGGCTTCGCCCGACTGGGCACCGACGAGCTCCAGGACGGTCGGGTCGGGCTCGATCGTGGCGTCGCCGATGTGCACCTGGCCATGATCGGCGGTGATCAACAGGACCGCTCCCTCCGGCAGCACGGCCAAGAGGTCGGCCACCAGGCGGTCGGTGGCCACGAGCTCGGCCGTGTAGTGGTCGGTGAGCCCGTACTCGTGGGCGATCTTGTCGATGCCGTCGTAGTACGCGTACACGAAGGGTGTGCCCCGATCGAGGGCGTGCGCCACTTCGGTCACCAACGTGCTCGTGAGCTTGTACCCCACCAGATCGGTGTCGGAGAGATGGGCGAGCGTGAAGCCGCTCCCACGGAACTCCGACCGGGTGATGACCGTGGGATGACGTTGGGCGAAGGTCGGCGCCGTCTGGAACTCCGCAGCTGGTATCCGGTCGCGGGCATCACCCGAGCCGGTCGACCACCGCAGGACGTTGAGCGTCTCGCCTCCGGTTCGGATGCGGTAACCGACGACGCCGTGCTGACTCGGTGCCAGACCGGTAGAGATCGAAGTGAGCGCCGATGCGGTGGTCGACGGGGCAACGGTGGTGATCGATTCACCCTCCATCGAGGCCAACGCCGGAGCGTGGCCCATGCGATCGGTGAGCTGTTCTGCCCCCAGGCCATCGAGCACGAGCAGCACGATCTGGTCGGCCGCCAACGCGGCCTCGGGCATCCAGGGCCGCCCGACATCGGCATGCTGCAGCAGCGCAGGCACGATGTTGGCAACACATGCACCGCTGTAGTCGGGCAGAACCGGCTCGGGCCGCGCATCTCGCATTGCGACCACTTGACCAGCTCACGGCGGAAAGGGCAACCGGGTCACCGTCGACCTCGGGCCTACAGTGGTGACCGTGAAGGTGTCGACCCGTGGCGACTATGCCAGTCGAGCGCTCTTGTCGCTCGCATTGCACCCCGACGTGGCGCCCACATCGGTGCGCGACATCGCCGAGCGGACCGCGCTTCCCCAGCCGTATCTCGAGCAGATCCTCCTCGCCCTCAAGGGCGCAGGTCTGGTGAAGAGCAAGCGCGGCGTGGGCGGCGGCTATACCCTCGCTCGCGATCCAGCCGAGATCACGCTGGCCCAGATCGTCTCGGCCGTCGACGGACCGATCGTCGCCGGCGACTTCGGTGAGCCCCACGCCGACGGTGCCTGCGATCACGAAGGTCAGTGCGTCCTGCTCGCCGTGTGGTCGGGCGCCGGACAACAGATGCGCAAGCTGCTCGAGTCCTACACGTTGGCCGAACTGGCGGGAACCGCGCGGGGCGAGAACCCCTGGCCCGAGTCGTAGGCGCGCGGGGCGCGGCTCAATCGAGCCGCGCCAGCAGATCGCGCAGGTCGGCCGGAGGCTCGGCGTCGAGCTCGATGTCCTCGGCTGTCACCGGGTGGTTCAGGCGCAGGTGTTCGGCGTGCAGCGCCGGCCGGCGAAAGGGCAGCGCCTCGCGTTCGCTGCCGTAGCGGAGGTCACCCACCACCGGATGACCGATGGCGGCCAGGTGCACCCGGATCTGATGGGTCCGACCCGTCTCGAGCTCGCAGTGCAAGACGCTGACACCGGGATCGGCAACCCGCCGCGCGACCAGGTATCGAGTGCGAGCCTGTTTGCCGTCGGCCACCAGCGCCATCTTCAGTGGATCGCGCGGCGAGCGAGCCATGGGTGAGTCGATCAGTCCCTCGTCGGCCTCGACCTCGCCCCACACGACGGCGAGGTATCGGCGCTTGACCCGCCGGGCTGCGAGGGCGGCCACGAGCGCGTCGTAGGCGAAGGCCGAGCGGGCGACCATCATCAGCCCGGACGTGCCGACGTCGAGGCGATGAACGATCCCCGGACGATGGGGTTCCCCGACGTCGGCGATCTCGGGGAACCGAGCGAGCAAACCGTTCACGAGCGTACCGGTCGGGTTGCCCGAGCCCGGATGGACGACCAGGCCCGGCGGTTTGTCGACCACCACCAGATCGGCGTCTGCGTACACGATCGCGAGCTCGACGGAGTCGTCGGGGGCAGGGCGAACGATCGGAGCATCGACCTCACCGGTGATCACGACGACGTCGCCGGCCGCAACCGCACGCGAGCGGGTGGTCTCGACCGTGTCGTTCACCGACACCTCGCCGTCGGTTACGAGACGTGCCGACCGCGATCGACTGCAGCCGAGCAGGAGCGAGAGATAGCGGTCGAGACGATCACCGTCGAAGGCATCGGGCACGACCTCGGAGATCACGCGTCGGCCCTGCCGGCGAACACCAACAGCAATGCACCACCGACGACGATCGCGGCGTCGGCCACGTTGAACACCGGCCACCACTGGAGATCGATGAAGTCGACGACCGCCCCGTCGAAGAAGCCGTCGCCCCGAAACGCCCGATCGGCGAGATTCCCGACGGCGCCCCCGGCCACCATGGCGAGTGGTATCGACGTGCGCAGATCGGGGACGTGTCGCAGCGTCGCCACCAGCACGACCACGACGACCAGGGCGAGCAGCGCGATCCAGACCCCGAATCCCTCACCGGCACTGAACGCGCTGCCGGTGTTGAAGACGAGGTTGAGCCGCAGCGATCCGACCAGATCAATCGTGCGCCGGGGATCGTCGAGGGTGGCGAGCGCCCACCGCTTGGTGAGCTGATCGGCGATGACGACGCCACCCGCAACGAGGAGGGGGACCACCAACCGGCCCGAGTCGGGTCCCGGCGGCTCGACGTCGCTGGTATGGGTCATGAGGGGCTCAGCGTCGACCGAGCCCACCCGCCTTGTACTCGACGCGCTCGGCCGCCCACGGAATCGCCTCGAGCCGCTCCTTGGGAATGGCGAGTCCCGAGACGACACACACCCCGTACACGCCCTTCTCGATGCGGGTCAGGGCAGCATCGATCTGCTCGACGGCGGCCCGGGCATGAGCCGAAAGCGCAAGATCGCGCTCTCGTTCGACCGCCAAGGTGTCACCTTCGCCCGACTCCTCATCGAACTGGACATCACCGGGTTCACGGCTCTCGACCAGCGCATCGGCTTCGGCCTTGAGGGTCTCGGCCGACTCGACGTACTTGGCCCGCTCGCGGATCAACAGCTCTCGCTGGGAGGCGAGAAAGCGCGGCCCGAACGGCGTCTTGGCCGTGGTCTTCTTGGCCGTGGTCTTCTTGGCCGTGGTCTTCTTGGCCGTGGTCTTCTTGGCCGTGGTCTTCTTGGCCGTGGTCTTCTTGGCCGTGGTCTTCTTGGCCGTGGTCTTCTTGGCCGTGGTC
>JAHEJN010000051.1 GCA_024638845.1 Acidimicrobiales bacterium
CCTGGTAGTAGTCGTCGAGCACGGGTGTGGTGAGCTTGGTCACCGGTATCGACCCGAGCACCGGGTTGATGCGGCGCTCGATGAGTCGCCGGTATTCACGCAGCGTGGTGGGCGACAGCTCGTCTCCTGCCATCTCCAACCACCGGTCGAGAAGATCGCACAATCGGGTACCGGTGCCAGTGAGACGACCGCCCTCCACATCGGCGATCAGCTTGCGCAGCTCGCGCTGCGCGTGGCGCTTGAGGCCCTGCACGGTTCGGCTGCGTTGACGGCGCCGGCCCGTGAGCGGATCACGGCCCAGCTCGACGATGAGCTCCCACGTTCCCGGCGTCCGCTCCCGGAGATGTCCCTCCATGGATCCGGTTGTAACACACGCTTCTCCGGAAAGCGTTGGATTCACGTTGGATGGCCACGAAAACGACGAAACCCCAGGCTGCCCGAAAACCGGGTGTGACCTGGGATTTCTTCGTGTACGCCCCCTGGGACTTGAACCCAGAACCTGCGGATTAAGAGTCCGATGCTCTGCCAATTGAGCTAGAGGCGCCTGTGGGTCACCAAGGCTAACCCTGCGGTCGGCCGGAATGACGTTGGGTGACCGACGGGATTCGAACCCGCGACATCCGCGACCACAACGCGGTGCTCTAACCGGACTGAGCTACGGCCACCAAGGCCGGCCCATCATAGAGCGGCCCACCCCGTGCCACACGGTCGGATATCGGCCGGCCAGCAGCCATTCGATCGGTCGCACCGGCCGCCGAACCACGGCGGGCTACGGTTTGACCATCGACCAGATCATTCGCCCGCGACGTCGACGTCTCACCCTGGCGGCTTTCTTCGCCATGGGGATGATCGCCGCGTCGTGCGCCGAGACCACCTCGCCCCAGGAGAACCGCGAAGCCGCCATCTACACGACCGTCATCCGATGGTCGATGGCCGAGCATCCTCCTGCGCCCCCCGAGGACCCCGACGAGCTGCCTGCAGTGTTCGTCGAGTCGCTGACCCCCGAAGTCATTCCCATCGAGGTGCAGGTCGAGGTCATCGACCGGTTGATCGACGAGGCGTCCGTCCGCTTCACCGACAGTCGCGCCGAAGCCGTCGACGAGGACGATCCCGCCCAACCGGTGCGGGCCGGAAGCATTCTGATCGGTCTCGGCGCCATTCCCGACGGCTCGGCCCCGTCGCTGCGGGTCGAGATCTACCAGTCGCTCGACGACGTGTACGGCTACCTGGTGGCTGTCGTTCCCGACGGCGTCGACTGGAAGCTCGACGGCGAGCCCGAGGTGACCGAGGCCGAAGGCCTGATCGTGGTGGAGGACTAGGCTACGGCGGCAACCGCACACCCCCCGCAGGCGTCCCCATCGGGACCGCGCTCGTGGACGAGCGCCACCCTCGACGTGGTCCGCGGCAGAACCGACTTCGACAAACTGCTGCGCATTCACCCCGTCCACAGCGCGGCTGAAGCGTTCTTCGCCGTGTCGCTCGCCGGATCGTTGTTCTTCAACGTGTCCGTCGATGCGGCCCGGCCCCGGATCCTGCTGTACCTGGCCCTCACCATGGCGCCCTTCGCCTTGCTGGCGCCACTCATCGGCCCGCTCATCGATCGGGTACGGGGCGGCCCCCGAATCGTCCTGTCGATCACCCTTGCGTCACGAGGGGTGCTGGCCATGATGCTCGCCACCCAGCTCCGAACGCTGGCCCTCTTCCCGCTCGCCTTCGGCATCATGGTGCTCGGACGCACCTACTCCGTCGCCCGCACGGCGATGGTTCCCTCGCTCGTCCACGACCCCGAGCGCCTCGTGGCGGCCAACGCACGACTGGCGCTGATCGGCACGATCGGCGGCACGCTCGGCGGGGTGGCGGCGGTCGGCGTCCTCGCCTCCACGAGTGCCCCGTGGGTGCTGCGTTCGTCGGCGATCATCTACCTTCTCGGAGCCGTCCTCGCCACCCGCCTTCCGCTCTCGAGCGAACACGGGCCAGAGGCACCCGTCGAGGAGTACCTCGAGCTGCACGACTCGGTCGTCCAGGCCACCACCCTCGACATGGCTGCCCTGCGGGCGGCGGTCGGCTTCCTGTTCTTCCATCTCGGGTTCGTCTTGAAGTCGCAGGGTGCGCCGGCCTGGTTCTTCGGTCTGGTGCTGGCGGCCAGCTCGCTGGGCGGCTTCTCCGGAAACATCCTGGCTCCATGGGTTCGGAAGCACCTGCGCGAACAACCCATTCTGACCGTCTCGTTGATCATTCCCGCCGCCGCCGCCTTCGTTGCGGGCCTTCGCTTCCACGGGATCACAGTTCTGGTGCTGGTAGCGGCGTTGGGTGTCTCCGCGAGCATCGCCCGCCGCGCGTACGACAGCGTGGTGCAGACGCGGGCACCGCACGCCCGGCAGGGGAGGGCCTACGCGTGGCTCGAGACCCGGCTCGAGGTCGCGTGGGTGCTCGGCGCCTTCGCGGCGGTCGCCGGACGCTTGCGTGACTGGGTCGGGCTCATGGTGTTGGCGGTCGCCCTCGGTCTCGTGGCGTTGCTCCATCGGCGGTGGCGGCGAACCTGGGTGCGCCTCGTCGAGCTGCAGCACAGCGACCCGCTGGCCGAACGCCTGCTGCGTACTGCGGAGCAGCTCGCCTCCCAGGGTGACAACGAGCAGTCGGTCATCACCGCCACGGCCGCGGCCGAGATCGCTTCGGCCGACTCGACCGCCACCGGCACCAACGGTGCCCTCGGTGAGCTCAAGGCCTTGCGCGACGGCGTTCTCGCAGGGGCGGTTCCTCAGCCCGGTTCGGCCCTGCGCCTCGCCCGTCAGGTGGTTTCCGGCCAGACCGACTGATCCTCTGCCTGTCACCTACGATTGTGCGCTCAGCCCTCGTAGCTCAGCTGGACAGAGCACCGGACTTCTAATCCGATGGTCGCAGGTTCGAATCCTGCCGAGGGCGCCAACAACGGGCAGAACCTCGCCCAGACAACGCCAGGTCAGAGACTCGTGCTGATGGACGCGCATGGTCACCGCGCTCGGCCGGTGACTCCCACGCCCACACCCACACCAACACCGATCCCACCCACCCCTACGCCTACACCGATCCCACCGACGCCCACTCCGATCCCACCGACGCCCACACCTACACCCATCCCACCGACGCCCACTCCGACGCCGGTCCCACCGACGCCCACGCCGACACCCACTCCCTGAGCCCAAACGCAGCGTCTGGTCACCGGGGCGGTCAGCTGGACAACCAGCCGTGGTGCACGAGTCCCTCCTCGATGCCCGCAGCGAAGTGCGCCGTGGCGTGGAACACGTGGGCCCCCTCGAACGCCTTCAGCTCAGGGGCGGCATTGCCGACGACGATCGACCGGAAGCCCAGCTCGGGGCGCATCATGTCGAGGTCGTTCCCGGTGTCGCCCGACGTGACCACGTTGTCCGCCTCGACGCCGAGACGCTCGGCCACGTGCCGCACCGCTTCGCCCTTGCCGGCGCGAGCAGGGAGCGCATCGAGAAACCGATCCCCGGAATGGATGAGCTTCACCCCGAGCGAGTAACCCTCCAGTGCCCGGGCCAGCTCGTCGACTGCCGACGCCGAGCCGGGTGCCACGAACCAGCTCCGCTTCACCTCGGTCTGCCACTCGACGGGCTGCAGCTCGGCATCGAGCTCGCGGTCGACGAGCTCGCTCACCCGGTCGATGTCCCACCCCCCGGCGATGGCATCGGTGTAGGACTGGTCGCGACGGAATCCTTCACCGTGGCGGAACCACACTTCGGTGCCCACCATCGCCACGCACGCCACCGGCCGACGCGGCGTACCGAGCTCCTCGACGAAGTCGAGAATGGATTCCAGATGGCGTCCGGTGGAGAACGCCACCTGGATGCCGGCTGCGTCGAGATCGGCCCAGAGCTCCAAGGCCGCGGCGTCGTCGCCGATGAAGGTGCCGTCGAGGTCGGTGGCCAACAGGCGCGGGGCAGAGGTCACGGTGGCTCGGTCAGCTCCCGTCGAGGCCTGCCCCGTCGTGGGTGCTTCGGGCTCGCTCGAACACGACGAGGCTTCGTCGGGCGATGCCGCGCCATCCGAACATCCTCCGTGCGAAACGCGCACCGGCGATCGAGAGGCGTTGGCGGAGCTGGGGGTACCGGAGGGGCATCGAGAGCATCACCGCGTACTCACGTGACCGCTTGGGGTCGGCGAACAGCGCGTGGGCACCGAAGTCGAACATCTCCTCGAGTCCACCGTGAACAGTGACCACGCACGGCGTGCCGCACGCCATGGCCTCGACCGCTGTCATACCGAAGGGTTCATAGCGAGAGGGCAGAGAGAACACCGGCGCGGCACGGTAGTGGTCGGCCATCTCGTCGTCTTCGATGTGTCCCATCCACAGGACGTCGTCGGCCACGCCCAGCTCGTGGGCGATCGACTTCCAGGCCTCTATCTTCTCCTGGTCGGCGGTCGAGTCCGCTCCCACGGCGAGCTGGAGCCGAGCGTCGGGGATCATCTCCTTGAGCTCGGGCAGCGAACGGATCAACAGGTCGTACCCCTTGTTGGCCGCCGCCCGCCCGACTGTGTACACGTCGTGCTCCCGAAAGCCCAGCTTGGAGCGCAGCGCCGCGGTCTGGGATGCCGTGACCGGCGTGTAGCGGCGCTCGTCGATGCCGGGCGGGATCATCGAGATGTGGCTCTCGGGCACGTCGTACTCGCTGGTGAGGATCTCCACCTGCTGGTTGGTGGTGGCGATCACGTGGTCACAGCGTCGATAGGTGAGGAACTCCTTGCGGATCCTCTCGTCGAACCGGTAGTTCGACTCGAGATCCTGTGGGTCGCCCTTCATGTCGGAGCGCTTCCACGACCCGAGCGAATGGGGCGTGTGCACGTGGGCAATGTCGAGCTCCTCGGAGATGTGCTGAGCGGCGAAGCCGGCGTCCCAGTAGTGCGAGTTGATGTACTCGTAGCCCACCGCGTTGTCGCCGACCGCCGCCAGGAAGTTGCGCACGAACTCGTCGAGATGTTCGTGCATGTCCTCCTTGCGGATGAACGCGTCGCCGCCGAAGGGGATGCGCCACACGCGGAGATCGGCACCCATGTCGTCGAACTCGGGTTGGTCCTCGAAGCGCCGGGTGACGATGTCGACGCCGTACCCGAGCTCGCGAAACTGCTTGGCCAGCTCGAGCACGAACACGACCTGGCCGCCGGTGTCGGGCAGGCCCAGCTCGGCGTCGGCCGCGACATAGCCATGCAGCGACAGCATCAAGATCCGGGACGAGGGACGGTTGGTGGGCAACATGTCGGCTTTCCGGTCGGGATCCGCCCCTTCTTGCTACCGCCGCGTTCGCAGCAGAGCAACGTGCTGGTCCGTGGGACGACGAAGGGGGGCCGTTCGACAGGACTGACACTGCCCGCCGAACGACCCCCGGATCATCCCACCGATTCCCCCGATTAGTGGAACTGCTCCTCTTCGGTCGAACCCTTCAAGGCCAGCGTCGAAGCGGTGCCTCCGGAGATCACCTGGGCCACCTGGTCGAAGTAGCCGGCGCCCACCTCACGCTGATGCTTGGTGGCGGTGTAGCCGTCGTCCTCCATGCCGAACTCGCGCTGCTGGAGCTCGACGTAGGCGGTCATGTCGTTCTGCTGGTAGCCGCGGGCGAGATCGAACGCCGAGGCGTTCAGCGCATGCCAGCCGGCCAGCGTGATGAACTGGAACCGGTAGCCCATGGCGCCCAGTTCCTTCTGGAACATGGCGATGGTCGAGTCGTCGAGGGCGGCCTTCCAGTTGAACGACGGCGAGCAGTTGTAGGCCAGCATCTTGCCGGGGAACTCCTTGTGCACCGCGTCGGCGAACTCGCGTGCCTGGCCGAGGTCGGGGGTACCGGTCTCGCACCAGATGAGATCGGAGTACGGGGCATAGGCCAGCGCCCGCTTGATGGGCGTGGCCATGCTCGGGTTGGTCTTGAAGAACCCCTCGGGGGTGCGCTCGCCGGTGAGGAACTCGCGGTCTCGCTCGTCGACATCGCTGGTGATGAGGTTGGCCGCCAACGCATCGGTGCGGGCCAGCACCAGGGTGTCGACACCGAGCACATCGGCCGCGAGCCGGGCCGCCGACAGGGTGCGAATGTGCTGCTGGGTCGGGACGAGCACCTTGCCGCCCATGTGGCCGCACTTCTTCTCCGACGCCAGCTGATCCTCGAAGTGCACGCCGGCAGCACCGGCCTCGATCATGCCCTTCATGAGCTCGTAGGCGTTGAGGGCGCCACCGAAACCGGCCTCGGCGTCGGCGACGATCGGCAGCATCCAGTCGCGTTGGGGTTCGCCGTTGTTCTCGGCCCACTCGATCTGGTCGGCCCTGCGGAGCGCGTTGTTCAGCCGCTCGACCACCTTGGGCACCGAGTTGGCGGGGTACAGCGACTGATCGGGGTAGACCTGGCCGGCCACGTTGGCATCACCGGCAACCTGCCAGCCCGACAGGTACAGCGCCGGGAGGCCGGCCTTGGCGTACTGGATGGCCTGGCCGCCGGTCATGGCGCCGAGAGCATGCACGTAGTCCATGTCGGCGAGGCGCTGCCAGAGCTTCTTGGCGCCCGCCTTGGCCAGCGTGCAGTCGGGCACGAGCGAACCGCGCAGCTTCACCACATCTTCCGCGCTGTAGTCGCGCGTGATGCCCTCCCAACGGGGGTTGGTGGCCCAGTCGTGCTCGAGAGCTTCGACCTGCTGGCGAAACGATGGGGGGTTTTCGGTGGTCATTGGAGTGGTGTCCTTCTTCTCGTCGTTGAGAGTGGGGGGTTGGTTACAGGCGCTCGTAAGCGGGTTCGGTGAGGAAGGGAAGGAAGTCGGGGCTGAGCACGGTCTCCTCGAAGATCTCCCTGGCCTCGGCGTAGCGGCCGGCGATGAGGCCTTCGGGGCCGATCTCGGCGGCGATGGCCGCCAGTTCCTCGTCGATGACCGCGACCACCATCTGGTCGGTGATGGACCGCCCGTCGGCGAGCGTCGAGTGGTGGGTCCGCCACTGCCACACCTGGGCCCGGCTGATCTCGGCGGTCGCCGTGTCCTCCATGAGGTTGTGGATGGCGGCGGCACCGGTGCCGGTGAGCCACGACGACAGGTAGCGCAGGCTGATCTCGACGTTGGTGCGCAGCCCCGCCTCGGTGATCGAACCCTCGGTGCGGTCGACGGCCAACAGATCGGCGGCGCTCACCGCCACGTCGTCGCGGAGGCGACTGATCTGGTTCGGTTCGTTGCCCAACACGGCGTCGAACTCGGCCATGACCACCGGAATCAGGTCGGGGTGGGCCACCCACGTGCCGTCGCAGCCGTCTTCGGCCTCGCGGCGCTTGTCGATGCGCACCTTGGCCAGCGCGTTCTCGGTCACGTCGGGCTCCTTTCGGTTGGGGATGAACGCCGCCATGCCGCCGATGGCGTGGGCTCCGCGCCGATGGCACGTGGCGATCATCAGCTCGGTGTAGGCCCGCATGAACGGGGCGGTCATCCCCACGTCGGCTCGATCGGGAAGGACGAACTCGGGATGACGGGCGAACTTCTTGGCCACGCTGAAGATGTAGTCCCAGCGGCCGGCGTTGAGCCCCGACGAGTGGTCGCGCAGCTCGAAGAGGATCTCGTCCATCTCGAAGGCGGCGGTGATGGTCTCGATCAGGACGGTGGCCTTGATGCTCCCGACGGGGAGGCGCAGCCATTCCTGGGCGTAGACGAACACGTCGTTCCAGAGGCGGGCCTCGAGGTGGGTCTCGAGCTTCGGCAGGTAGAAGTACGGGCCGGTGCCGGCGTCGAGAGCGGGACGAGCCGCGTGGAACATCAACAGGCCGAAGTCGAACAGGCTGGCCGAGATGGGCTCGCCGTCGATCTCACAGTGCTTCTCGGTGAGGTGCCAGCCGCGGGGCCGCATCACCAGCGTGGCCCGCTCGTCGCCGAGTGAGTAGGTCTTGGCCTCGGTCTCGAGCCGCAGTGTGCCGAGGTGGGCGTCGCGGACGTTGCGCTGGCCCTCGAGCATGTTCGACCAGGTAGGGGAGGAGGCGTCCTCGAAGTCGGCCATGAACACCCGGGCGCCCGAGTTCAGCGCGTTGATCATCATCTTCGCGTCGACCGGACCCGTGATCTCGACTCGTCGGTCGAGCAGGTCCTTGGGCACGGGCGCGATCTGCCAGTCGCTCTCGCGAATCGACGCAGTGTCGGCCGAGAAGTCGGGGCGCTCCCCGGCGTCGAGGCGAGCCTGGCGTTCGTCGCGCGCCGCGAGGAGGGCTTCACGGCGGGGCCCGAACTCGCGCTGGAGCAGCGTCAGGAACGTGAGCGCCTCGTCGGGAAGGATCTCACCGGTGAGGGGATGCGATGTCGTCCGTGCGGTCATGACCTGCACTATCACCCGTCTTTGTGTAAACAATCAATGACTTTGGTCCCAAATATTGCAATTTGAATAGCGAAGTCGCTAAGATCGACAGATCTTATGACTACCGCAACCCTCGATCTCGACGTCTTCGGCCATCGGCTCCGCCATTTCCGCCGCCAGCGCAAGCTCACCCTCGACCAGCTCGGCGAGCTCGTCGCCAAACCGGCGCCGTACCTCTCCCAGCTCGAGAACGGCCATGCCGAGCCGAAGCTGTCCCTGTTGGGCGATCTCGCCGGTGCCCTCGGTGTCTCGCTCGGAGAGCTGGTCGACAACGCACCACCGAACCGCCGGGCCGATCTCGAGATCCGTCTCGCCCAGGCCCAGGCCAACCCGGCCTACGCCGCCCTGCGCCTGCCACACCTCAAGCCGTCGGCCAAGGTGGGCGACGACATCCTCGAACACCTCCTCACGCTGTACGAGGCCTGGCAGGGTGCCGATGCGGTGGGATCGGGAACCGATCCGGTCCGGGCGGCCAATCTCCGGCTGCGCCGCGAGATGCGCGAGCGCGACAACTACTTCGAGAGCATCGAACGCCTGGCCGCCGAGGCGCTGAACGCCATCGGGTATCCGGGGTACGGACCCGTTTCGGAGCGCAACGTGGGCGACATCGTCGCCAATTACGGCTTCTCGATCGACCGCGTCCAGGATCTGCCGGTCACGTCCCGGTCGATCACCGATCTGCGCAGCCGTGTCATCTACATCCCGCAGCGCAACGAGATCAGCACCCGCGCCTCGCGATCGATCGTGTTGTCGACCCTCGGACATTTCGTGCTCGACCACGGCGACCCCGTCAATGTCGAGGACTACCTGCGTCAGCGGGTCGAGAGCAACTACTTCGCCGCCGCCGTGTTGGCCCCCCAGGCCCCGGTCGTCCGCCACCTCCGCGAGGCCAAGGCCGAGGGCCAGATCGCGGCCGAGGACATCAAGGATCTGTTCTACGTGTCCTACGAGATGGCCGCGCACCGCATCACCAACCTCGCCACCCGTCACCTCGACATCACCCTGCACTTCCTCCGCACCGACCACGAGGGGGTGATGTGGAAGGCCTACGAGAACAACGGCGTGCCGCTTCCGACCCATCCCGACGGCACCATCGAGGGCATGCGCGTGCCGGCCACGTGGGGTCCGCGTCAGGCGTTCATGGCCGACGACGCCTTCACGCTGCACCCGCAGTACACCGACACGGTCACCGGCCAGTTCTGGTGCGTCACCCATGTCGAGACCGACACCACCCCGTACAACGCCGTCACCCTTGGCACCACCGCCGACCAGGCCAAGTACTTCCGGGGCAGCGACACCACCCGCCGCTTCGTCTCCCCGGCCAACGACCCGCAGACTGCAGCCCGCGAGCGAGCCATGCGCCGCCTGGCCGGACAGGTGTGGCCCTCGGCGCGCGACCGCCACCAAGTCGTCGCCACCGGGCTCGACGGTCCTGGCGGGTTCGATCCCTATCCCGGAGTCGACATGGACGAGGTCATCGACTTCTTCGGCCGACGAGACGACACCTGAGCGAGCAGCCGATCATGGGTGCCGTCCTCAGGGATTGGGCTAGACACAGGTCATGCGGCTCCTGTACATCGATATCGACACCTTGCGCCCCGATCACCTCGGCTGCTCCGGCTACCCGCGGGACACGAGCCCGAACATCGACGCGCTCGCAGCCGAGGGAACCCGATTCACCAACGTCTACGCCAGCGATGTGCCCTGTCTGCCGAGCCGAACGGCGTTGGTCACCGGCACCTTCGGCATCCGCAACGGTGTGGTGAACCACGGCGGCGTCGCGGCCGATCTGCGCCCCGAGGGGCCCGACCGCGGTTTCACCTCGCGATTTGCCCGCCAGAGCTGGCCGGCGGTCTTCTACGACCTCGGCTGGCACACCGCCAGCTTCTCGAGCTTTCCGCTGCGCCATTCGGCTCCGTGGTGGAACAGCGGGTTCATGCAGGCCATGAACCTCATGCGCAACTCGGGCGGCGAGATGGCCCACGAGGTCACCCCCGGCGCACTGGAGTGGCTACGCCAGTGGGGCGAGCGCGACAACTGGTTCCTGCACGTGCACTACTGGGATCCCCACACGCCGTACAACACCCCGCTCGACTACGGGAACCCCTTCGACGGCGATCCGATCCCCGGGTGGATCAACGATGAGGTCATCGCCCACCATCGGAGCCTGCCGGGTCCCCACACGGCCCAGGAGCCATGGGGGTTCACTCCCGACGAGCACGGTCCGCCTCCGGCCCGCCAGCCGTGGGACATCTCCACGATCGACGACGTGCGCCGCACCTTCGACGGCTACGACGTGGGCATCCGCTACGCCGACGACGCCGTGGGTGAGCTGCTCGACCAGTTGGCCGGCCTCGGCGTGCTCGACGAGACCGCCGTGTTGGTCAGCTCCGACCACGGCGAAGCGTTCGGCGAGCTCGGCGTGTACGCCGACCACCAGGCGGCCGATCAGGCAACGTGTCGCCTTCCGGCGGTGCTGCGCTGGCCGGGCGAGACGCCCCCTGGCGCCGTCGACGACGGTCTGCACTACCACCTCGACGTCGCTGCCACCGTGGTCGAGCTGGCCGGTGGATCGGTGCCCGACGACTGGAACGGCGCGTCGTTCGCCACCGGGCTCTCGCAGGGCCGAGCCCCTGCGCGCGACCACCTGGTGGTGTCACAGGGCGCATGGGCCTGCCAGCGCGGCGTGCGGTGGGGCGACCGGCTCTACCTTCGCACGTTCCACGACGGCTACCACGGCTGGAACGACGAGATGCTGTTCGACGTGGCGGCCGACCCCCACGAGCAGCACGACCTGGCCACGACCGACACGGGGTCGGTGTCAGATGGCCGTGCTCTTCTCGAGCACTGGACCGACGAGAACCTCGAGACCTCGTACAGCCCGGTCGATCCGATGCAGACGGTCCTCGATGAGGGTGGCCCGTTCCACACACGCGGCCGGTTGGCCGAGTACCTCCAACGCCTTCGAACCACCGGTCGTGGCGAGTGGGCCGACCTGCTCGCCGACCGACATCGCTTCTAGCTCGGTGTTGGGGTCAGGTGCAGGTTTCGAGTCCCGTCACCGGATCCGTGCCTTGCGTCGAGTTGGGGTCGCACACCAGAACCGACGGAGGGGTTCCGTAGTCCGTCGTGTCGTCGGCAGGGTCCCATGAGTAGATGTTCGTGTCGACCAAGAGGTGGCTGTACTCGAACCACGCCTGTTGATCCTTGTTGCCGGTCAGGCGCAGTCCACCGGCGGTCATCGTGCACGTGCCAATGGTATCGATGACGCAGTCCACCGGCTGGATCTGAACGGCGCCATTCTGGGCGATGATGCGCCACTGTCCGAACACCTGCACCCCGGGGGTGGGATCAGAGCCGCTGTTGCGATCGACCTCGATGTCCACCGAGGCCTGCCACTTGGGATCGAATCCGGTGTTGCGACGATTGGTGATGTCGTCGAGGTGAACGGCCACGGCTCCGCCGGGCGGGGGGATGATGTCGTCACCCACCACACCTCCGGTGTCGCCGCCGGGGTCGACGGGGGCCACGTACTCGTCGGGGTTGCCGATCTGGTCGCCCCGGGTCTCGAGCGCGGTGGTGGTCGTGTCGGTGAGCGCGCCGAGTATCAGCGCGGACGCGCTCACGACCACGGCGGCGATCAAGCCGTACTCGACCGACGTGGCCGCCCGCTCCGTGGGTCGCAATCTCGAGCGGATGCAATTGAAGAGAGTGGTCATGGTTCAGGTCACCCCACCAGTTGGATGAATCGGTTGACGCCGATCGCGTACGGCGCGTCCGAGTCGCCGAGACGGCCGGGCAACATGGCGCCAGGGATCACGAAGGCCTTCATGGCGAAGGCCTTCTCGGTGTTGCCGTTGTAGGTCTGTTGGAAGCCCGGATCGAAGATGAAGTCACACCCGGTGCCGTTGCAGTTCCCGCCGAAAACGCGCTGCAGGAACACGGGTCGGATGTCGACGAACAACACGGTGGTGTTGCCGTTCAGCTGTGAGGAGGTGACGTTCAGCTCCGGCACATAGGCGAATCGGGGGCTGTGCTGGATGTCCCACAGGTCGTTCTCGACATCGACGGCTGAATCGGCGTTGAACACCGGATCCTCGCAGGCCGGGCTGGCCCCACCAGAGCAGCCGAGGGGAAGCTCGCCCGTCGGCGGGTTGTTGCTGTTGTCGAAGTACGCACCTCCGTCGGTCCACTCGTTGCCCTGATAGTGCTGCGTGCACCGTTCGATGAGCGCCACCATTCGATCCGGGAGGGTCTTCGACTCCAGGTGCTGAGCCACTCCAGGATCCAGGCCGGCGAGATCATCGCCGGTATCCACGACTCCGTCCACCCCGACGAACTGCTCGCGATGGCACGAATCGGGGACGTCGGCACCGGTCAGATCGCCGATGTAGTCATAGAGGGGAACGTCGTCGAGGTCGACACCGGCGATCGACGTGGTGACGGGTCCACTGCCGTAGTCGGCTCCTGGTCGTTGCAGCCGGGCCGGACCACCGTCGGAGAAATCGTCGTCGGCGTACAGACCGCGACCGAAGACGGTGGGGATGTTGCCGATGACCGTGTCGGTGCCGTTGGGGTACTTGAGTCCTCCAGCCCCACACGGTCCGTTCTGGAGGTCGAGCACCGACACTGCGCCATGGACGCCGGTACCCCAGACCGAGATGTCGTGGTCGAGGCCGGCGGCGATGTTGTTGGCCAGGCGACCGTTCTTTCCGTTGCCGGTGCAATCGACGCCGGTGTTCATTGCCGCACTGCCGTAGAAGGCGAAGTTGATGAAGCCGAAGTTGCCCGCGGCATTGTCGTTGCAGTCGGCATCGGGCACATTGGCCGAACCGACCTTGAGGCATACGGTTCCCGATGCGCCGTTGGGCAGACCGAGAGGCAACACGCTGCCACCGAGCGGAACGATCGCGGCGGT
Organism: Acidimicrobiales bacterium; assembly: GCA_024638845.1. GTDB lineage: Bacteria > Actinomycetota > Acidimicrobiia > Acidimicrobiales > JAHEJN01 > JAHEJN01. Next base: position 13,281 of record JAHEJN010000051.1, read on the forward strand.
CGCCTCGGCCGAGTGATCGAACTCGGATATCCCCAGGACCGCACCGAACACGGTGTCGGACTCCCGGACCGGCAGCACCACCCGCACGCGGTTGCCCGTATTGTCGATCGACACACAGCTGGCCCCAGAGATGGCGGTGAATCGAGGTGGTTGGTCGGCTGCGTCACAGCCGTCGAAGTCGGCAGCGGTGAATGCTGCGGCAGTATTGTTTCGATTGGTGAACGCGATGGCGGTCGACACGACTGCTGATTCGTCGCCCAGCTCCTGAGCGGCCGCCAGCGTGGCCTGGTCGACGTTGATCTGGTCCTGGCGGCGAGCGTTGGTCACATTGCCCAGATCGACCGCCAACGCCGCAAAACCCATCAACGCGGCGATCGACAGTGCGATGAGGGGGAGCACCGCTCCCCGCTCACCATTGTGTCGACTGCTGCGAATCAACATGAGACCGGTCCCGCGGTTTCGGCCCAGTTCGCCGGTCGCTCGAGCCGGAAGTCGATGGAGCTGGTCAGATTGGAGGAGATCGGCACGAATCCGGTGATCGAGCTGAACGGCTGCAACAGCGTCACGACGCCCACGTCGCCCACGTTGCGGGCGCCGGCTGTTTCCAGGGTGATCTCGATCGACGCCCCGCTGTCATTGCCCATGCGCGTGCAGGCCGCCGCGATGATGGTGTTGATCTGGTCGGCGCCCGCCTCGTCGAGCGGGTTGTAATCGACTGCGGCCAGCCGTGCCGCCTCTCGAGCCCCGTGGCGCACATCGGTGCTCTGTGACCAGGCAGCGCCGAACTCGACAACGCCGAAAACGAGCAAGATGAGCAGTGGGAACACCAGCGCGAACTCGACCGCGGCTGCACCCCGCTCGGTCGGTCGGCGCCGAGAGTTTCGCCGAGATCGGACCGCGGTCACGACTCGAGCCTCGGAGCGACATGGAAGCAATCGCACAAGAACCGCCCATGGGCTAGAAGGAGTTGCCGCGAATGGGGTCGCGGCCCGCACTCGCTGCACCCCATGATGTCGGTCGGTTCGAGCGACCATATTAGCGTTCTCTCCGAGGGCTGGTCCGAACGGCCTAGTGCCCCGTGGAGCGGGGGTGCCTGCTACGCGAGGCGCGAGCTCGACGGTCGCGGCGCCGTCTTCTTGACTCGAAGTGGGGAGTTGTCCTCGTGGTACCACGATGGGGCACCGCCTTGGGCCATAGGGAGATGTCATGGAGCGTCTACTGTCGACGATTGCAGCAACACCTATTACTTCGGCCGGACCGCATACGTTCATGAGTGAGCAAATGTGAATGGATGATCTGAATGGCCCCATGGGCCATTCGACTGCCCCCAGATCCAGGGAGCTACGAATCGTCCGCTGCCGCCCGGGCTGACTAGGGTCCGTCGACGGAGTCGCCAACCGCATCGGGGGAGCACATGACCGGCATCGAGACCAACGTCGATGACAAGGTGGCCATCGTCACCGGCGGGTCGCGGGGCATTGGCAAGGCCGTCGCGGCTGCCCTGGCCGCCTCGGGTGCGCGGGTGATGATCACGAGCCGCAAGGCCGACGTCTGCGAGGCCGCCGCAGCCGAGATCGGCCACGGCTGCCGGTGGCGAGCCGCCAACGTGAGTGATGCGGACGCGGCCGCGGGTGTGGTGAACGACACCATGAGCGAGCTCGGCTCGATCGACATCCTCGTGAACAACGCGGCGACCAACCCCTACGCCGGCCCGGTGATCGAGGCCGACATCCCCCGGTGGGACAAGACCTTCCAGGTCAACCTCACCTCGCCCCTGCAATGGGCCCAGCTCGTTTGGAACGCCTCGATGAAGGAGAACGGCGGTGCGATCGTGAACGTCGCCTCGGTGGGCGGATTCGTCACCAGCCGCTACATCGGCAGCTACAACATCTCGAAGTCGGCGCTGCTGCACCTCACCAGGCAGCTGGCGGCCGAGCTGTCACCGCAGGTGCGGGTCAATGCGGTGGCCCCGGGGTTGGTGAAGACCGACTTCGCCAAGTTCCTCTGGGAAGGCGAGAAGGAAGCCGCCGCGGCCGAGCACTACCCACTCAGACGCATCGGTGAGGTCGACGACATCGCCAAGGCCGTGCACTACCTCGCCTCCGACGCAGCGGGCTGGATCACCGGCCAGACCATCGTGCTCGACGGGGGCGGACTCATTCGATTCGGCGAGGAGATCTGATGCCGGCCAGACCACTCAACACCGACGACTTCGGCGGCGAGCTCTACAACCTCGGGATGAGCCCAGCGGCGCGGCCGCTGCTCGACAAGGTCATGGCCTTCATCGCCGACGAGATCGAGCCCGTAACCGACGAGTTCTACCGGCTGGGCGAGGGCCGAGCCGAGCGCTTCAGTTACGGCGAGGGCCAGCTCGAGCTGCTCGACGGGCTGAAGAACAAGGCCAAGGCGAACGGCCTCTGGAACTTCTTCCTGCCCAACGCCGAGACCGGCGAGGGGCTGAGCAATCTCGACTACGCCTACATCGCCGCCGAGCTCGGCAAGAACCCCATTGCCTCCGAGGTGCTCAACTGCTCGGCGCCCGACACCGGCAACATGGAGGTGCTCGAACGGGTGGGCACCCCCGCGCAGAAGAAGCAGTGGCTCGAACCGCTGCTGGCCGGTGAGATCCGATCGGCTTTCGCCATGACCGAGCCGGGTCTGGCCTCCTCCGATGCCAAGAACATCGCCACCAGGGCCGAGCTCGACGGCGACGAGTGGATCATCAACGGCGAGAAGTTCTACGCCTCGGGGGCCGGCGACCCCCGGTGCAAGATCATGATCGTGATGGTGCGCACCAACCCCGACGCGGCGGCGCACCTCCAGCAGTCACAGATCCTGGTGCCCATCGACACGCCCGGTGTCGAGATCGTGGGCCCGATGCACGTCTTCGGCGAAGACGACGCGCCGCACGGTCACATGCACATCCGCTTCGACGACGTGCACGTGCCGAAGGACAACATTCTCCTCGGCGAGGGTCGCGGCTTCGAGATCTCCCAGCTCCGACTCGGCCCCGGTCGCATCCACCACTGCATGAGGTCGATCGGGTCGGCCGAGAAGGCGTTGGAGCTGATGATCGAGCGGGGCCTGAGCCGCGAGGCGTTCGGGAAGCCGCTCGTGAAGCTGGGCAAGAACATCGAGGTCGTGTCGCGAGCCCGCATCGACATCGAAGCCATGCGGCTCATGGTGCTGCGGGCCGCGAAGGCCATGGACCTCATGGGCAACGCCGAGGCCCGCGTGTGGGTCAGTGCGGTGAAGGCCATGGTTCCCGAACGGGTGTGTCAGATCATCGACGAGGCCATACAGATGCACGGCGCCACCGGCGTGTCGCAGTGGACTCCGTTGGCCCGGATGTACACCAACACCCGCACCCTGCGGATCGCCGACGGCCCCGACGAGGTTCACCACATGGTTGTCGGCCGAGCCGAGGTCGCCCGCTACGCCACCGCCGTCGGCGACGTCGTCGACGTGGGTCGGAACTGATCAACCGAGCAGGGGCGCGCCCGCGAGGTTGGCGACGGTGATCTGGTCCCGGGTCACGCGTTCGAGCCAGATCTGCTGGCGACCGTCGAGGACATCGACGACCTCTCCCCAATGCACCGCGACGACCGCACCCGGCGTGACCGCAGCGTCGACGGCCGACAACCGGCGGTCGACGTGCACGCTGCGGCGTTCGCTCGGCCCCCGCGCCAGACCGGTTCGGTCCCACGTCAGTGTGGGCCCGTCGATCAGCGCGACGTCGTCGATCCGGTCGACGACCGAACCCCAGCTGATATGGCACTGCCGCACGATGTCGAGGGGCTCGCGGCCGCCCCGGCCCTCGCGTAGCAGTCCGACCCACGGGTACACGCAGAACACGTGGAAGGCATGGTGGGGCCGCCCCCCGGCCTCGACGCCTGCGGTCACCCGGTCGAGCTCGTTGCCCGCCCGGGGACCGAACCGATCGACGAGATGCCAGGCCCAGTCGTTCGTCTCGACCCGGCCACACAGCTCGTTGCCGATCCAGTACGCCTCGACCACCCGGTCGTCGAGGGGGTCGTCGCTGCGAATCGCGCCGGCCAGGAGCTCGAGATAGGGCCACGCTCCCTCGAAGGCGTGAGCCAGCTCGACCAGCCCTGCGTCGTAGGCCAGCTCGCCCGACCGGTAAGCGGCGAGCTCGGTGGTGCCGGCCGGGCCGCAGTAGCCGAGTGCGTTCGGTGGCACCGCGAAGCGAGCGAAGCGCAGCGCTCCGTCGACGGTCACGGAGAGGCCAGGGGCTCGGGTTGGTTTCGGCTCAGGGCACCCAGCATGGCGAAGGCTGCGCCGCACGCGAGGAGCGTCACTCCGGCCGGGCGCAGATCGATGCTGCGGATGCCTGCGTTCAACAGTGCAGTGATGACGGCGCCCAGCACGAGCACGGCGGTGACGTCGACGGCTTGGGCGCGGGCCAGAGCGAAGTGCCAGCTCATCACGAACGCCGACAGGAACGCTCCGGTGAGCAGAGCCCAGCCCCATTGCGTCGTGGTCAGACCGGTGAGATCCGAGACTGCTCCCCGCAGGAGCGCCCAGAGGAGCAGAACCACGGCTCCGCCTGCCATGCGCGAGGTGCTCACGGTGAGCTCGCCGACTCCCCGTACCAGGAGCGACCGAACGAGGATCACCTCGGCCGCCCAGCTCAGCGTGGCGATCCCGATCAAGAGCTCGCCGGTGTGGAGGCCCGTCAGGTCGACCCCGCCCATCGTGGCCGCGTAGCCGGCAACGATGAAGGCGATGGCCAACAGGTGCGGCCACCGCAGACGCTCACGCAGCACCAGTGCGGCACCGATGGCGACCCAGATCACGAGCGTCTTGTGGATGAAGGCCGCGTCGGTCGACGTGGCGCGCTGGAGACCCTCGAAGAACAACACGAAGGGCACGCTGCCGCCGATGACAGCCACCAGGCCGAGGCCGATGCGTTGACGCCGGCTGGTCGCCCAGCGGACCGACTCGGCGCCCGGGCTCAGGCGTCTGGTGGCGAGCAGGACCGATCCGATGATCACTGCGGCGACGAGATTCTTGGCCGTGGTGTAGGTGGTGGCGTCGTCGAACTCGCGCACGCCGTACCCGTTGACGAAGACCGAGAACCCGGAGACGACCGCCGTGATGGCGGCAAAGGCCAGGCCGACCGATCGTCGCGACGAGTCTGGTCGCGTCGATGCCTGGGAGTGGCTGGTTCGTGTTGTCATGGCATCTCTCCGCTGGAGGTGGAAGGCGCGAGGTCGGCTCGCGCGGCGAGAATTGCATGGGCTTCGGCGTCGGCGAGCGTGGACACGGCGAAGCCGGTGTGGACGACGAGCCAGGTGTCGGGCGAGATCTCGGGTACGTCGAGCCCGAGCGTGATGGTCGAGACGCGGGTGGGCCGCCCGTCGATGTCGACGAGCGCCGACGAGGTGGTGACGTCGTGCTCGATCACCCGGCCGAGGTCACTGAGGCACATGGGCCACCACCTCCTCAGCGGCCTTCGACACCAGGTCGTCGAAGGCCGCCATGACGGCATCGGAGAAGCCGTCGCCGTCGCTCGTATCGCTGGGCTCGAGACCCAGGACCACGAGCTGGTCGGGAAGTCGGTCGAGCGCACGCCCCAGGGCGACGGCGGCGGCAATCCCCGGCCCATGGCTGCTCGCCGAGGGAGCGGGACGGAGGTCTTCGTCGAGGCCGTCGAGTCGATGGAGGGTGCCGGCCGGGGCACCGGTGCGAATCGCGTCGATCACCAGTACGAAGGACCGGCCGGCCCAGGCGTCGAGGAGTCGGGATGGTTCGCCGTCGAGGGTCGCAGCATCGACGTCGTCGGGTAGTTGCGTCGACAGCACCGCGAGCGCGCAGGGCCCGACGCCGTCGTCGCGCCGCCACCGGTTGCCGACGCCGATCACCAGTGGGTTCACGACTCGCCGTCCTGGCCCCGGTCGACGGTGAGGTCGAGGAAATGGGTGGCGCAGGAGATGCACGGATCGTGGTTCCGGATGGTGACCTCTGCCGCCCGTCGGAGCGCGTCGTCGGGCATTTCGAGGTTGGCCTCGACGAAGTGGAACAGATCGTGCTCGATCGTGGGCTGGTTCTGCGAGGTCGGCGGAATGATGTCGGCATCGGTGATGATGCCGTCGTCGTCGATCGAGTACCGGTGATACAGCATGCCGCGGGGTGCTTCGGTGGCTCCGTGCCCGGTGCCGGCCCGAGGTGGCGTCGGCTCCGCCGCAGGCTCGGGCCGGTGGTAGCCGTCGACCACCCGTAGTGCCTCCTCGCAGGCGTGCACGACCTCGACCGCGCGCACGACGATGCTCTGGAACGGACTCCGGCACTCCGCACCGAGGCCGGCCCGGTCGGCGGCAACCGTGGCCACGGGGCCGAGTCGGTCGCGGGCCAGGCTGAAGCGGGCCAGCGGACCGACGAGGTAGTTGCCTCGGTCGAGGAGGTGAGCATGCTTGGCCGTGGAGTGGGCGACGTGCGTCTCGGCGATGTGGTCGCCGAACTCCGCGATGTCGATGTCGAGGCCCCGATCGGAGATCAGCCGCCGGCCCAGCACCGGGTAGTGCTCACCGTCGACCAGGCAGACGAGCTCGTGTTCGGTGTCGAGGTCGGGGAAGTCGAGACCCCCCACCCAGTCGGTGGCGGCCACGGCGAGCTCGAGCGCCCGGTCGAGTCGGGGTCGAAACGCTTGCAGCGTCGAGCGCGCCGGTGCTCGATAGAACCCGCCGACCCTCACGTTCACCGGGTGAATGGCTCGACCGCCGATCACGTCGAGCAATTCGTTGCCGATCTTCTTCAGTTCCAGGCCCCGCTCGACCGCGCCGCGGTCGAGGGCCGCGAGCTCGATGGCGCTGTCGACGCCGAAGAAGTCGGGCGCGTGCAGCAGGTGGACGTGCAGGGTGTGGCTCTCGATCCACTCGCCACAGTACAAGAGGCGGCGCAGCTCCTCGATGGATTCACCGACCTCGACGCCGCATGCGT